>CACXAK010000008.1 GCA_902765655.1 uncultured bacterium
AAAACATATATCGAGGCAATAAATGTTGTTGGTTTGACATTTGTTTATAATGACGAAGGACAACCTCTCGGACTTTGTAAAGCAAAAAAACTCATTTATATTACAACCGCAGGCGGTAAAATTATCTCTGATGAATATGGTTTCGGATACATAAAAGAACTTGCACAAAAATTCCACGGGATAAAAGATATTGAATATATTAAGGCAGAAGAACTTGATATAATCGGTGCAGACATTGAAAATATTATAAATAAATCAGAGAAAAAAATTGATAAATTAGCGCAAGATATAGTTAAAGAATATAAATAAATAAGAATCAAAAAACGGCACAACAAATGTGCCGTTTTTTAAATATTAATAGAAACTTACTATGCTTTTGTAACTTTTCCTGCTCTAATACAAGAAGTGCATACTCTGATTCTTTTTACAGTGCCGTTTACAACAGCTTTTACAGTCTGTAAGTTTGGTTCCTGAGTATGGATATTCTGCTTCATAGAGAATGATCTGTCAGCAGATTTTCTTGGAGCTTTTCCGCATATTTCACAACATTTTGCCATAATTTATATTCCTTTTCTAGTTTTTAAATCTTCAACATTATCTATATTATCTTAAAAATACTATTTTGCAAGTTTTAAGATATCTTATGTGTTAAATTTTGTAAAATGGCTTTAATATGATATGATATAAGCGTGAAGAAGATATTTTGTATATTAGCCATTGTAATATTATTTGTACCTTTTTGTCTTGCAGATCAGTATGTTCCGGAATTTGACAAGATGAAAGTTTTACGCTGCGATGTTGTAGAAACTGTTTTTGAAAATGATAAAGAAAAAGCTGTAAATGGTTACCATCGAATATACAGACTTGATGACGAATATAAAAATATTTACCTGCAAAAAGAGTTTATAAACGGATTAGCCCATTATGATGAAAATAAAATTGTTTATAACGAGCAAACAATGACTGATTTTTCAATAGTATCATCACACGTAGAAATTGACCGTCAGGCAATGAAAATTACCATATCTTCTCATGTGGAATACGATAATCCTGATTTCGGATCTCAGGAAACAATCGGAATTGGCGAGTGCAAATACCTTTAATATAAATTATTTAATCTTATATAGTGATGATAAGAAATTATTTTGTACTATATCACCGTCAACTTTTGTCAGAAATATCTGGCAATCTTTTTCATCTGCCTCAATTCGCGGAATTTCTTTGATTTCTGCTTCATAATAATTACTGTTGTTACGACTGCTGAACGGAATCCTGTTTGCAAGACTATTAAGAGATACACTTCTTAAGAAGCCAAAAGCGCCTTTTTTACGATTTGAAAATCTTGTATAAACCCTCAAAATTGCATCCTGATTTTCGAGGTTATACCTTCCGACAATAAATGTACTCAATTGTGGAGATATTGATTTGATTACCATCTGCCTTATAACATTTTTTTCTAATTTTAAAGTCCCATTAATATAATCGAATTTTCCTTCCGGAATATCTACCAGATCTGAAATAACACTCGGGGTAATCATTACAACAGGATTTCTGAATAATGATGCAACCTTCATTGCATATTCAACAAGTCCGATTTTTGCAATTTCACCATTCTGAATTACAAATTTTATCGTTCCGTTCAGCTTAAGAGTTTTATCCGTATTTATGTCAATGATACCGCTTGCTTTACCATTTATCTCTTTAGGCAAATTGACAAGTTCCGTTGCAATTGTATCTGAATTAACACGCATCAGAGCAAGTGACAGATTATACAAATGCTTTTTGAAATCACACTTTACTTTTGCTTCAGCGTTACCTTCAGCAATTTCAAACCTGTTTGAATTCAAATTCAAAATACTGTTTTTATCAAATGTCAAATGTCCGATTACATTTGCAAAATTTATTTTTTTATAATGACCTTTTATAATTTTTAAAGTACATTTTTCAACAAGTAAATTCGCAAGGTCAAACGTCTGAGAATCCCCGTCTTCATCAACTTCCTGTTCTAAAGATTTAGCAATAGTTTCATGCACATCGCCAGATGCTTGTTCACTTGGATTTTGCTGATTAAATGCCTGAAGATATTTTTCTACATCCATATCATCAATAGTCAAATTTGCATCACGAACAACAATAGGAAAAACTATTTCATTTTTTATCTTTGCGTTTACATCATAAGATGAACGACGATACCTTCCGTTGGCATTAATGAGCATATTACCATTTTCGGTTCTGACTTCTCCTTTTTTTATGAATAATCTTTGACTTGGAATACCAACCTCATTTATTTGAAAATCACCATCTAATACAGGATTTTTTCCTGTATTTACATATTTCATTTTGCCCGTAAAAGTACCGTGCCTGAATAAATCCTGCTGAACTAGCAAATTAACAAAAGAACTCGGCATCGGTTTTGTCAGAACGAGCCCCAAATCTCTGATTTTCCCTGAAAGTTCAATATTACCATTCAAACTCATTATAGGAGTATGAATTTCTTTTCTTGATTTTGGTTTTTTCTCAGCCAAATGATAATCAAGAGATTTTATTGCAAGCAACCCGTCAGCAATATGCATTTTTGCAACCAATACTCTTATACCTGCATTATTTATCGAGCTTTCATCATGCCCGCCAAACAAAAAACCGTTTCCTTTTTCAAATTTATAAAGCCAAACCAAATCCATTTTGCCATGCTTTGATTTAAGCATTATTCTTGTATCAGCTTGTCCCTTGATTTGTATTGGATATGAGATGATTTTTGACAAATACTTGCCTGCAAAATCATTTGAAACAACAGCATTACCTGTAATATCAGTATCAACTGATTTTAAATAATCTTTTACAGAGCCGGTAAAATCAATTTTATTTGATTTTTTCCCGGCATAGTAACCTTTAAAATCCTTTATCGCTACAAGATTATTATCAAATTTTACACTTCCTTCGTTCAAAATCACGGGCAGATTTGCAAGCGGAATAAGCTTAAATGATAACTTATTTAAATCAACTTTCCCGCCAATACTTTTTGAATTAACATCAACATCAAAATCAAAATCCCCGTCCAAATCTTTAAAATATACAAGATAATCACTCAGATTGTTTGCAACAATTTGAGAATTCATTATATCAACAGCATCTTTTATTCTGAAATTCTTCGACTTGAAATTTGTTTTAAAATTTTTGCTGTCAATTTCACCATTAAAAAGAATATCAGCATTTGCAACTTTTAGCGGAGAATTTTTAATTATAAGTTTTTCCTTATTTTCAATGATTGTATTTTCACCTGTTTCTTTTGCGAGAACATCTAATTTACTTTTTCCCCTCATTAAAGTTGCCTGTAAATCATAACTTAGAGTTTTTTTAACAGGGTCATCAGAAATTTTAATATTTTTTCCCTTAACTTTTACCAAATTTTCTTTATCAATTTGATAAAAAGCTTCCAAATTTTTTATATCAGCAGTGGACTTAAAAATATTTACACTTATACCTTTTTCATCTTTTTTTGAAGAATTTTTAAAAGGCGGCAGATTTAAAATCCCGCTGATATTTGCCTTTGCACTATCAACTTTTACTGTTTTTATGTCAATTTCTTTATCAGTTCTCAATTTCCAAAGCGAAAGTTCGGAATCAAAATTTTCGATATCTAAAAGTTGTTTACCCTTCTCTTTTAGAGTAAGTTTTTTAAATTTAATTCTTGCATACGGCGTCCAATCCGTTTTCAGATAGGGTTCTTCAATTTTAAGCTCCGCCCCGAGAGCTTTTGAAACGATATTTTCAACATAACTTATAACTTTTTTGTTTTGCACAGCGGCAGGCAAAACTTTGAGATATAAAACTGCACTCAAAGACATTGCCAAAACACTAACGCATATTAAAATAAAAATAAACTTCAAAACTCTCATAAACTGATTATATCACATAATTGTGTAAACACATTTTATATATTTTTATGTATTATTACTGTTTGTAAAATTATTCAATAGAATTAGTTAATTAGGATTAATTTTTTTATTCATTTGTGGTATATATATTATATACATAATTGGATTATATTAAGTTATATAATTCAAAAGATTGGAGGCAATAAATGGCAACAGGTCAATTTGTATTTATGTTACACTCACATTTACCATATTACCGTATGGCAGGGATGTGGCCGTTCGGGGAAGAAAACCTGTACGAATGTATGGCAGAAACCTATGTACCTTTGGTTAATGCAATTTCTGAATTGTATTATGATGAGGGTATTAAAGCAAAATTGACTGTTGGTATTACCCCGATTTTGGCTGAACAATTGAATGATGAACATTTACAAAACGGTTTTGTAGAATATTTGGATGAGAAAATCAAGAGTGTTTCGAAGGATTTGGAAAGATATCCTGATGAAAAAGTTCCTCATTCACAACATTTGAAATACCTTGCAAAATACTATTTTGATTGGTATTCAAACATTAAAAATTCTTTTGTAAATAAGTATAATAAAGATTTAGTAGCAGCATTTAAAAATCTTCAGGATTTGGGCTGTATAGAAATAACCACATCAGGAGCAACACACGGATTTTCACCTTTGCTTGCGACTGATAACAATTTGAATGCTCAATTCAAAGTAGGTTCTGACACAACAAAGCGACTTTTCGGTAAAAAGGCAAAAGGAGCATGGCTTCCTGAATGTGCTTACCGTCAGGGCTATGAGTATGTAGGTAAAGACGGTCAAAAACATTGGCGTCCGGCAATTGAAGTAACATTACAGAACAATGATATTGAATATTTCTTCACTGAATCTCATGTTATTGAGGGCGGTAATTCAATTGGTTGCAGACGTGTAGTCGGAATATACGGCAATATTGAATATATTCCGTTACCTGAACGTGAACCGACCGGATATGATACGTATTCTGCATATTGGCTGCCTGATGCACAGGTTGCAGTAATGGGCAGAAATGACAGAGCGGGCTATCAGGTATGGTCAGCGGCAGACGGCTATCCGGGAGACGGATGTTACAGAGAATTCCATAAAAAAGATGATAAATCAGGCATGAATTATTGGAGAATTACATCTCCGACGACTGATTTGGGCGACAAGATGCTTTATGATCCGGTATTGGCACTGAATCAGGTTAATTCAAATTCAGATCACTATACAACAATGCTTTATCACTTGTTAAATGACTATAAACAATCTCACAACGGTAAAGAGGGCTTGATTATGGTATCATTTGATACTGAGTTGTATGGTCACTGGTGGTTTGAGGGTGTTGAATTTATCAAACAGGTAATAAGAAAGCTGAATAATTTCTTGCCGCAAATTGAAAGAATGACAGCAGGTGAATACTTACAGGCACATCCTCCTGTTGAAGCAATTCAGATTCCTGAATCATCATGGGGACAAGGCGGACATTTCTATGTATGGAATAACCATTTGACCGAGTGGATGTGGCCAATTATTCATTCCTGTGAAAAACGTATAACAGAAATTGCTGACAGATATCAGACAATTCCTGAAAACAAACTGCTGCACAGAGCATTAAATCAGCTGGCAAGAGAAAACTTGCTGCTGCAAAGTTCTGATTGGCCGTTTTTGATTACTACATGGCAGGCAAAGGATTATGCAACAGACAGATTCAGAGAACATGTTGACAGATTTGAATTTATCGCTGATATGATAGATTCAGGTAATATTGACGACGGCAAATTAAAAGAAATCGAAAGTATTGATAACTGTTTCTCTGATATAGATTACAGAGTCTATATGTCAATTGAAGAGGGCGTAATACCTCAGCAATCTGCGAAGCTTGCTCCTTTGTACACAGACTAGGAAAAGCAAGTTTATAAGTAAATTTACAATTCATTTTATATTACAATGCCTTGATTATAAATCAGGGCTTTTTATTTTGAAGAAAAACTATTGCATTTTAAAATTCAGCAAATATAATGTATATACAAAGTGAATGGGAGCGTAGCTCAGTTGCCCCGCGGCGAGCGGTGAGGCAAGGAGGGCGAAGCCCGACGGAGCGCAGTCAACGGCGTTGGCTTGCGGGAGCAAGACGAGCAGGTTGACAAGCGGAGCCGTTATCATTAAAATAGAATAGAAATGTGGGAGCGTAGCTCAGTTTGGTTAGAGCGCATGCCTGTCACGCATGAGGTCGCGAGTTCGAGCCTCGTCGTTCCCGCCATTTAAAAAGAGAGTCCGTCAGGACTCTTTTTTTAATGGCTGAAATGATAGTGGCGAGAAACGCCTTTGCGAGTTGAGGATTTTGACAAGAGTGGAGTGAGCGACAAATTAAAACTATAAAAAGTTTGCGAAAACAACAATCGGTCCGACGAACAAATGAGCAAACTTTTTCCTGTAGTTTTAACAATAAATAGAGCGAACGGAACTCGTCCCTGTGAAACCGTTGTAATGAGTGAATATTTTGCGTAAGCAAAATCAAACGAATGCAAACGGTTGAACCGTCAATAATCCGATACACAAGCCTCGTCGTTCCCGCCATTTACAATAAAAAGCAGACCATTGGGTCTGTTTTTTTTATTAATTTATTTGTTATATTATTTTTCCATACCATTTTTATTTTTAAACCAGCTAACTAGCCATTTATATTCATCTTCTAAGAAACCCGGTAAAGATTCTTTTATATCCGGGCATAATAACAAACCTTTGGCTTTTTGATATTTTTCATTATTTCTTACAACTATAACATCAATAGTATAATCATCTCTTAGAAAATTTTCCATTCCCGCATATGGTTGAACGATAATCTCAACGGTATCTTTATTATTACCAAGTTTACTTACTCTTTGTGTATAGTTATCAACAAAATTTTTAGTCAAAATCGGATTATTATTAGAAAAATGTAAACCATATTTTCTTGAATCAACAATATTTAATCTATGTTTAAGTGTTAGTTTAGCATTAAAATTAAGTTTGTTTGTATTTTCAAAACTATTAACATTATTTACTTGCATATATGTCCATAAATTTTCTATATATTATAAGCTTAATTTATACTAAAAAAACTAATGTTTCAATCAAACTACAAATTTTATCAGTGCTTGGAGTAAATAAATGATTAATATATTTCTTAACTAAAAGTTCGAACCTTGCAACGTCAACCCCGCCATTAAAAAGAGAGTCCGTCAGGGCTCTTTTTTAATGGCTGAAATGATAGTGGTGAGAATTGCTTTTGCGAGTTCGGCGGATTTTGGCAAGGCTGAAGTAAACGATAGTGAACGGAACGCCGTCCAAGTGAGGAAACTGTAATGAGTGGATATTTTGCGTAGGCAAAATTAAACGAATGGAAGTTTACGAACTGCCAAAAATCCAAGACGAGCCTGTCTTGGATTTGCTCCACGCTCGGAAAGTTTCGCAATAGAACCTACGGTTCAAGTTTGCTCAATTTCCTCGCTATCCGGACTTACTTCGTGTCGTCCGTCCGCAAATCCGCTCGTCGTTCCCGCCATTTTAAGAAAAGTTGTTTACTCATTTTTTTATTTTATACAAAGAAAACGCAGAGTCGAGAATTTATTTTGAGTTCAAGCGGGAAGCCAGCAGAGAGCGAAGTGCTTTAAAAAAAGGAAGCATGTAATATAACAATCAGTTTGATAATTGTGAACAGTAAGCTTGAGAATGTTTAGAATCAAAAATTTATATCGGTAATAAATTGCTTTTTATTTATATAATTCTTATAATAAACGTAAACGTATAATAGGAGATACTACATGGATGAATTATATCAAAAATACATTGAAATTTATCACAAAGAAATTGTTCCTTCAGTAAAAATTTTTGAAAATAAACGTATAAAACTAAAAAGGCAAATTGACTCATTTTTTAAAATAATTTATCCATTGGAGATAATATTTTATATTTTTTTATGCATAAAAATCCCATCTTTTGAATGTCGATGGATTGTTATTTTTGGATTATTTTTGTTCTTTTTTAGTTTCCCCGGTATTATAGTATATTTCCTTCAAAAAAATTTTGAGAATAAAGTAAAATCATTTGTTATGCCTTTGATGCTAAAACCATTTGGAAATTTTAAATGGATAAATTCAAAATCTGAAGAATTAGTAACAAAGGAAGATATAAATAAGTCTGGGATGTTATATAGAACCAATTTTATACAAAAATCGGATGATGATAAATTCATTGGAAAATATAAAGATATACAAATAAAAATTTGCGAAACTAATATCAGTGCTGGTAAACATAATGATTTTACTGGTTTGTTAGTACTATTAGAAATACCCAAAAATTTTTCCGGTCATACTCTTATTTGTGGTAACAATCCATTATGTAAACAAAATCCTAATAATATAGGGATGAAAATAAATCTTGAAAGTATAGATTTTAATGATAAGTTTCATGTATTTTCAACAGATCAAGTAGAAGCAAGATACATTATTACACCATCATTCATGGAACGATTTATAAATCTGACAAAAATTTTTGGTCCTTATATATGCAGCTATTTTTATGAAAATAATAAAGTCCTGATAACTATTCAATCTTTAGAAGTATTAGATTTTTTCAGTATAGGAAATATAAAAAAGACAATGGCTGATAAAGAGCAATTTATTAGATTTTTTAATGAATTTTATGCAATTTTATCTATAATAGATGAATTAAAACTTTATTGCAAATAGCTTGTTGTTAAGTCGTTTGTAGTGTGCAGATTGTAGATTGGGCATACTTGCCCAACAAAAACTTTTTAGTGCAAATTAGCAGACATTTTAGTTACCAAAATCGGACATTTTGGACTTTTTGAATCAACAGACTTCCGACCACTATAAATCGGCAAAAGACGGATTGCTTCAGGCTTTTGCCCTCGAAATAACATGGAAAGTCTCCGACCAAATGTCCTGTTAAAAGGTAAAGCACAACACGCAGGCACGTTTAATGCAAGCAACCAATATGGGGTTTTCTGCCTTCACTTGAATAAAAAACTGCTTACCAAATGGGCAAACAGTTTTTTATACGGAGAAGCGGGGATTCGAACCCCGGGTGGAATCACTCCCACAGCGACTTTCGAGATCGCCACCTTCAACCACTCGGACACTTCTCCAATTTATTTTGTTTAAAAAATTATTTTTCTATTACAACATTATCCAAAAGCTGTATGTCAATTTTATCCCCGGCTTTTGCTTTGTAATATAATCCCGGAGTTAACAATCCTGCTGCTGCCCCAACTGCAAAACCAACAGGCATACCGATTGCAAAACCGCCAATGATTACAGCTCCTGCTGCTACACCAATACCGCAGCCGGCTCCTGTTCCTATTGCCATTCCGCCTAATGTCGTACCTAAACCTTTACCCCAGCCGTTCAGTTTGCCTCTGGATAAGAAGTCTTTTTTGCTGAAAACTTTTGCTTTAATAAATTTTTGTGTTCCGTCAGGTAATTCTAAATATTTAAAATCCAAATATATTTTTCCGCTTCTGTTAAATGCTTTCGGACGTTCAATATTGCAGATTTCCGCAACAAATTTTGTTGAAGCCGGTAAAACTTCCGTTCCTTCCTCTGTTCTTAAACATTCATTTAAAATAAATACAATCTCATCACCTACTTTTGCATATTTGCTGTTAAATGCTTCCGCAAATGAAACCTGCAAAGTATTGTACGGTAAAATTTCTGTTTCGACTGCACTTGAATTTACTATATTTGTCGGTGTTTTTTTAGCAAGTTTTTTAGGTAACTGCATGTGTTCAACGCTTACACAATCTTTGCAATTATCGTCTGCAAATACACCAACAGGAATGCTTAAATTTATAAATAAACTACATAATAAAATTGCGATAATTTTTCTCATATTACTGCTCCTTTTTTCTTGCATAATAGCACACTAAAACGCTATTGTAAACCGCAAAAGAGAGTAATTACAGTATATGGTTGAGCTTCATTCAATGTGTTACATGTCAAAATGGCTTCGGCTTCGGCTCGCTTGTTCCGAACTCCCTGCATAAAGCTGTCGCTTTATCAGGGGTTCTCATCCCCAATTCTAAATAAAACAATAAAAAACAGAGAGGAGGGGATTAATCACTTCGCTCGCCATAGACAGCACTGCGCATTTTGTCTTTTGTGGCAAGTGTGCCACAAGCCAAAATGGCTTCGGCTTCGGCTCGCTTGTTCCGAACTCCCTGCATAAAGCTGTCGCTTTATCAGGGGTTCTCAGCACCAATTCTAAATAAAACAATAAAAAACAGAGAGGAGGGGATTCGAACCCCTGGTGGAATTGCTCCCACACAACCTTTCCAAGATTGCACCTTAAGCCGCTCGGACACCTCTCTTTATATACTAATTATCACTTAAACGCTGTGACTCGTCAAGTTCTAAATATTCACTCTCATCATATTCTTTTGTTTTATATGCTTTCTCAATCTTTGCATCCGTCAGAAGCTGCAAAACCTTGGCATAATTGACACATTTTTTGCCTTTTATACCTTCTGTTTGCATTTCTATCATACCGTTTGGCAGTAATTTTATTTTTAATTTTCCCATAAACCTATCCTATGTTAATTGTTAAAATAATCGAATTTTCTTCATCTACCCGCTCGTCTTCAAGTTGTAAATTGTGATCTTTTAACCTTTCCATAATTGTATGATACGTCAAATCCTGTATATTTAGCCCATATTCATCTTTTAAATCTTCAAGCAGTTTGTTACATTGATTTTCATCTGTGATTCTGTTGATTTCCAGATTATATGCCTCGTCTAAAGAATTTTTTGAATATATAAGCTGCATTCCGAACATTTCACACGATATATTTAATTCATCCGCTTCAATTGCAGTCGCACCATGCTCTCTTAATGTTTTTACTAATGCATCTTTATTTGTGTAATTTGTGTTTATGTTTCTCGATGTTATATTTTTTTGCCCCGAACCAATATTTACAAGCGATATTTTTTGTTCGTTTTCTATAAGAAATGGATCTCTTTTATTTTTTCTTATAAATTTGTAGTTTTTGTTGTTATATCTGAAACGTATTTCCATATCCGTCGATTTTGTAATATTTTCAATTTTGTGTTCTTTTAGCATTTCAAGAATGTCATATTTATTTTTGTATTCTGTTTTGTAGCAATAGTAAAATATCTCTTTTGATTTTAAATCACGGATATTTTTTTTCAGCATAACTTCAAATGTACGCATAAGAATTTCACTTTGCTTAGTCAAATATGAAGCCGGAGCGTGTCTTGATGTCAGCGGAATGTGGTTGTTAAGAGATAAAAATGCGCAATAACGTGAATTATACAATTCCCAATGTACATTAATCCCGTTATTAAGAATATAAGTATCATTTTTATACTTATATGGAATACCGAGATTTTCCATCAGATAATTAACCTGTTCAAGTTGAATATTTGTTGCAACTTTGATGAGTTGGAGGTTTTTATTCTCAATGCTTAAATCAGGTCTTTCATTTATACTGCTGACCTGTTTTGCATTCGGGCTGATTAAAAATGCCATAGGAAATGCTTTTAATACAATCGACATTATAAATCCTTTCTACACATCGAGAGCTCTGCCTCCTCGGGATGCATTAATATCATCTTTTGCTTTTGAATTATATGTTTCCATATCTGATTTTTTTGTCGCCGTAACTGCTCTGACATTAGCCCATGAACGTAAACTTAATATTTGTTCTTTTTGTGTTACGGATAATGGTACAACATTTTTTATTGAATTTGTTAAGTCATCAAAAGTCAATGCTCTGTTATTAAAAAATGCTTCATATAGTGAGTCTATAATTAACTGTTCAATTTCTGCACCTACAAATCCTTCCGTCATTAGAGCGAGCTTTTTACATAAAGAATCATTGATTTGTATATCACCTGCAACTTCACTATTACCCAGACGTTTTCCAAGGTGGACTCTGAAAATTTCTTCTCTTTCTTTTTGAGTAGGCATATCAACGAAAAATATTTCGTCAAATCTTCCTTTTCGTAAAAGTTCGGGAGGCAAACCGCTGATGTTATTTGCGGTTGCAATTACAAATACCGGAGCTTTTTTATCCTGCATCCAATTTAAAAATGTTCCGAATATTCTTGAAGATGTTCCGCTGTCACCATTTGAGTTTATTCCGCTTAAACTCTTTTCTATTTCATCAACCCATAAAATCGATGGCGCAACTGCTTCGGCTGTTTTTAGTGCCTTTCGCATATTTTCTTCCGAACTACCCACAATGCCTGCAAATATTTTACCAAAATCAAGTTTTAATAGCGGTAATTGCCATATTGCACTTGTCGCTTTTGCAGTCAGACTCTTTCCGCAACCCGGAACACCTGTGATTAGTACCCCCTTAGGTGAGGGTAAACTATATTTCTTCGCTGATTCTGACCAGGAATGGTTCCTTTTTTGAAGCCAGGCCTTTAAATTCTCAAGACCGCCTATATCTTCGATTTTGTACTCTGAGTTGATAAATTCAAGAATACCTGTCTTTTTAATGACCTGCATTTTTTCACTTAAAATTGTATCCAAATCTTCAATGCTTATTTTTCCGTCATTAACCATTGCTAACGCAAATGCATTTTCTGCTTCCTGTAAAGTTAATCCCAATGCTGCTTTACATAATTTTTCTTCATCATCTTGACTAAGCTCTGATGTATCTATTTGGGAATTTTGCTTTACCATTTTAGTAAACTTTGTTTTAATATCGTCAAGAGTCGGTAACGGCATATCTAAAACCGTAATTTCTTTTGACATAGTATCGGGAATAATCAGTTCTGAAGACAGAAAAATTACATTTTTTCTGAATTTATTTGTTTTTAAATTTCCTAAAATATCCCTGAAATGTCTTACTACATTAAAATCAACCTGACGCCCTTTAATTCCGAAATAAACATGAAAATCGCACATAATAAATACGGCGTGTTTTTCGACATTGTTTATAAAATCAATTGCTTTATCAGGAGTGTTTGTACCCTCAATAATTTTATCATCAAGGGTAAAACCGTTTGTTTGAGTCCATATATATACATTTCTCGGAATCTTTACAAGTTTTTCGGATGACGAAATGTTTTTAACAAGGTTTATTGCTCGTTCTTCTTCAAATGTTGTAAGATATATATATGGGAACCTTGCTCTGAAAAATCGTGCTAATTGTGATACAAATTTATTATCCATAACAATCTCTCTATTCTGATATTAATAATCATTTTACATTATTTTGCGCAAGTTGTAAACAAAAATCATTTTCTAATTTGCTGAAATCACCCATCCCGTTTATTTCCATTTCCCCGTCATAATTAATGTGAACTTCTATTTTATTTTTGTATTTCATAATTTCCTGTTCACAGTATCTGTCAGAAAGATAAATATATCTTTGATTCGACGATCCTACCCATGGTCTTGAAAGATCGAATTTATCTTTTTCAAATCCGCCATCAATCAGTAAATCTATTGTATTGAGTAATTCTCTTACGGAATCGTCATTTTTGGCTTTAAGTTCTTCAATTTTATATCCGGTAAAGCATACTATAGATAGGTTATTTTTTTTGATTTTTTTTGCAAGTTTTGCAAGTTCTGTTGACTGATCAAACGGTTCGCCGCCCAAAAATGTCACTCCTTCAATGTCCTTTTGAGATATAATCATTTCAATCAGTTCACTTTGGCTATATTCTTTTCCTGCATCATAATCCCATGTTTCTGTTGCAAAACATCCCTTACAGTGTTTTGAACATCCCTGAAACCATATACAGAAACGATTCCCCGGACCTTCCACAGTTGTATTTTTGATTATTTTGTAAATTCTCATTTTTAATCAACTGTTCTTTCTTGTTCTTCTGCAACTTTTGGATATTTGGGGATTGATAAATATGACTGCGTTGTAATCATTGCTAAAATTTTATCTTTGAAAATTTCTTTCACTTCAGATATTTTTATAAAATCCTCTTTTTTGCTAAAAAAGCCGTGTATATCTCTGTATTCTACAATTTTTTTCGCCATTATTATATTTATTCCGGGAAGCGATGATATCGTTTCTGCATTGGCAAGATTCACGTCTATTTTATCGCTGTTTGTCAAGTCTTGCATATCTATGACTTCATGCTCTGTTTGATTATCAGGCGAAATTTGAGAGTCAACATTTTGTGTCCCTAACTCTTCAAAATCAACTATAACCTGATTAGAATTTTCCTTTGGTTTAAATTTCGGATTTTGTTTATCATATCTTGGGGTTCTAACAGGAGTCGCAATTACAGGTAAAAATTCTTCCATCCCTTCAAGAATATCATTCTTTTCTTTCAGATTGAAGAATTTAATATTCAATCTGCCGCTTACCTTATCAATAAATGAAAACAAATTATTTACATTTGAGTATTCATCAAAAAATGAACAAATATCTGCCCAGCATTTGTTTACATCCTCGTTGTTTGTCGTATCAACCGTGAATGCCCTGTATATTTCTTTTTGTATATTATTTGGGTTTTCTATAATTGTAATTTTTTTATTTGGGAAATATCTTACGATGCAGAAATTATTTTTTAAGGTGTTTTTATCATTTTTAAATTTAGCCGGTACAATAGCAGCTTTATTAGTTTCATTGAATTCGTGATGTACGTGTTTAAAAAATAATCTAGCAGAAATAATACCGACAATTACCAAAATCAATATATTGGCAGCAGTATAAGAAAACATTATTGCCAGTAAAAGATATATTATTATCAATGGTATAACAAGTGCTTTAATTTTGATATTCATACATAATAAATATACATCAATTCAACGGTAATGTAATAATTTAAATGAATGAATTAATTTTTTATAAGGTACTTGAAATTTTTAAATAGTTGTATTACAATCATAGTAATTAATAGAAAACAAGGAGTAAATTATGGCTTGCGGCTTTTTAGAAATGGAAATATTAAACGCATTTTGGAACATGAATTCTGTTGATGAAGACAGAGACATCTCCATACAGGATGTAGTTGATGAACTTTCATCGAATGGTGTTGAACGTGCTTATACTACAATTAAAACTGTCATGGACAGACTTGTTGCAAAAAGTATTCTTGTTCGTTATAAAACCGGGAAAAAATTCTTTTACAAAGTCACAATGGATAAACGTGAAATGGCTCTTGATATGATGAAAGAATTTACTAACAATTTCTTTGATGGCGATGTTTCAAAAATGGTTCGTTTTGTCGAAAAAGAAACGGTTGAGCTTTTAGTAAAATAATTATGAATCAAAATAGCGATAGTGACAGACATTATGTCGCAGGTTTGCTGCGTCTTGTCAGGTTGGGACAATTAAGTGTCAGAGAGGCAATGTTGAAATATCCTAAAGATACGCAGGATGAAAGTCTTGTTGCCGCTTACCATGCCTTAATTCATTACGAAGCGGATGAAGATATAAGGGCTCGTGATATTCTGTTCCGTGATGAACAGGATGATTATCTTGAATTTATTTATACAACTCTTGAAAATGGCGAAGATTTACCCCAAAATATAATTGATTCTTATAAAGAATTTTACGACAAAGCGCCAATATTACATGAACAAAATGTAAAGGGCTTTTGGAAAACATTTTGGCAAAATTTAAACGTAAAGGATGATTAAAATGAAAAAAATATTAGGAATTATTTTGACTTTATCATTTATGATTAGTATTGTACCAGTTGTAAGTGCGTGTCATAAAAAAGTTAAACCGGTTGCTCAACAGGTTCAGGCGCAAACTCAAGACGGTAAAAAAACAGATGCAGTAATTTTAGCTACAATGAATGATGAAATCCCTTCAGGAAATACTTTATGGGTTGGTACTTTTCAGATTGTCTGGAACGAAGTAATTGATAATATTATTCATAATCCAATTGAATTTGTAGGAGGAACAACTATCACAGCTCAAAATCTCAATAAAAGGGATTTTAATAAAACAGATGTAAGTGAAGATTCATATTATACAAAATATGGTATAGTTTCACCTCAATTAAAAAAAGAAATTAAAAATGGTATAAAAGAAAAATTTAACGAAACAAGTGATATTCTTGGGGCATTTGATTTCAGATATGATCCTATGAAGATGTTTATTTATGCAATGCTTAAAAAAGATTTTAAATTTCTTGAGCCGTTTGATAAACTTTCTGACGGAATTTTTGGAGATATTGATTCTGAAAAAGTTAAATATTTTGGTATAAATGCAAATAGTGATGAAAATCTTTATAAAAACGTTTCAGTATTATTTTATAATTCTTCCGATGATTATGCAGTAAAACTTAATACTAAAACCAAAGATAAGGTTATTTTATACAGAACTGATGAAATCAAGAAATTTAACGAATACTTTGAAGATGTAAAAGTGAAAGATCATGCATATAGTAACCGCAAATTTTTTGGTAATTATGACCGGTTAAAAATTCCTGATATTTCACTTTATCTTATGACAAATTTCCCTGATGTAGAAGGCAAAAATATAAAAAATTCAGATTTTAGAATAGATCAAACTATCGAAACAATTGATTTTAAAATGGACAATGAAGGGGTAAGACTGAAAAGCGAAGCAGCAATGATGATGAAAGCAACTGCAATGCCGGGTCCAAGACCTCAAATAAGATATTTTTATTTTGACAAGAATTTTGTTTTATTCTTAATTGAAGATGGTAAAGATGTTCCATACTACGCAATGCGCGTTGTTGATGTCGCAAGCCTTAATAAAACGGAGAAAAAATAAATAATGTCCGAATTATTTTCTCGAAATATTCTTTATTGGAGTGAAGAAAAACAACAAATATTGTTACAAAAACATGTTGCCGTTTTCGGACTTGGCGGCGTTGGAGGTTTTTGTGCGGAGACACTTGCAAGGGCAGGTGTGGGGAATCTGACAATTATTGATTTCGACACTGTTTCAGAATCTAATATAAATCGTCAGATTGTTGCGCTTCAATCTACTATTGGTCAAAAAAAGACCGAACTTTTTGAAAATAGATTAAAAGATATTAATCCGGACATTAATATAGAAATTGTTGACGATTTTTATACTGAAGATAATTTTTTCTTATTGGGGCAAAAGTGTGATTATGTTGCGGATGCAATAGATACAATGCGTTCAAAAATTCACCTGTTAAAAACCTGTTATGAAAATAAAATCCCTGTTATCAGCTCTATGGGTGCAGGAAACAGAATAGACCCGACAAAACTTTACATTGCTGATTTAAAAGATGTTGAAAACCGCAATGCTCCGTTTGTTTCCAATGTAATTTTTCAGCTTAAAAAACTCGGAATCACTCAGGGAATTACTTTTGTATGTTCAAGAGAAACTCCTCAGGTCAGGGAAAAAATAACCGAGAAAGAAGAAATTATTACAAATTCAGGTGAAAAGATTGAGTTTAACAAAATTATTCCGTCATCAACTCCGTTTGTTGCTTCATGTTCGGGTATTTTTATGGCATCATATATTGTGCAGAGATTGTTTGAGGATTAATTATGAATATTTTGGTTACGGGTGCATCAAAAGGTATAGGTCGGGTAATTGTGCAGGAATTAAAAGCTGCAAAGCATAAGGTTTTTGTGAGCGCAAGAAATGAGCAGGCATTAAAAGAACTAAAACCGTCAGGTTATATTTTGTGTGATTTGTCTGTCGAATATGATATTTCTAAATTGGGCGATTTTATTGCTGAAAATAAAATTGATGTGCTGATAAATAATGCAGGTGAATACATATACTCAGAAATTGATAAAACTAAAATTAATAAATTAAACCATATTGTAGCGGTGAACTTAAAAGCGCCGATATATCTGACTGCCCGTGCTGTTCCTTATATGAAAGAAAAAGGGTTTGGCAGAATTGTAAATATCGGTTCAATTTCTGGGGTCATGGGCGAAGCCAATGCAAGCTTGTATTCTGCAACAAAATCCGGTTTAATCGGTTTTACAAAAGCGACTGCCTTAGAGCTTGCACAGTTTGGAATTACTGTTAATACTATCAATCCGGGATGGGTTGAAACAGAGCTTGGCAAGGATTCTATCGAACAGAGTGAATTTAGCCAAAAAGAGATTATAGATTGTATTCCTCAAAAAAGATTTGTTGAACCAAAAGAAATTGCAGGCATGATAAAATATCTTATAAGCGAGGAAGCAAAAGGCGTTACAGGTCAATCAATTAATCTTTGTGCGGGATTAAGTGTAGGATTTTAATTTTTGTATTATAATTAAATAAAATTACAGTAAAATTTAACTTATGCCGAAGTGGTGGAATGGTAGACACGTGCGTTTCAGGTGCGTATGGAGAAATCCATGCGGGTTCAAGT
>CACXAK010000009.1 GCA_902765655.1 uncultured bacterium
GGCAAATTTGAAAAACTTAAATATATGCTTGAAGAAATCATATCGGAAGGACACAGAATATTGTTGTTCAGCCAATTTGTCAATATGCTTGACATAATTAAAGCATGGCTTGACCGTGAAGGCATTAAATACGAATACTTAACAGGTAAAACTAAAGATCGTAAAGAAGCGGTTGACAGATTTAATAACGATACAACAATACCGATATTCTTGATTAGTTTAAAAGCCGGCGGAACGGGCTTGAACCTGACAGGAGCAGATTATGTAATCCACTATGACCCATGGTGGAACCCTGCTGTTGAAGATCAGGCAACAGACCGTGCATACCGTATCGGACAAACCAAAAAAGTATTTGTATACCGACTTATTACCAAAAATACGGTTGAAGAAAAAATTCAGAAACTCAAAGGGGTTAAACGTGACCTTGTTGACAGCGTAATTTCAGTTGACAGAAATATTACTAAATCTCTTACAATGGATGACATCAGAGAAATCTTCTCCGTTGATTAATTGTGATCTGATATTTGATTATTTTTATTTAAATCGCTGTATCTATTCTTGCACAAGCATTTCAGGACTAATGTCAAAACTCACTGTTTATGCAGCATACGGCATGCCGATAAGATTTTAAATAACGCTAAAAAGCAGTCATAGTCAAATGTATAGGTATATAAAAATTATTGTGAAGTTTTATTACAAAAATTTATGGAATTATTGTATTTTTTACGCTAATTTTCTTGACTATAAATATTTATGTAATACGATTAGATAACATGCAAAATGTAAAGTAAGGCGAACTATGCCTGTTTGACGAAAAGTTTGAATATGAGCAGATTTTACCTACTTTATAAACCCATGAAAATTGCATTATTTGTTCATTTTGAACAGAGGGTTCACAGCCATAAGTTAGAAAAATTTTTTAGTAGTACGTACACCATTTATTTTATGAGGTGATTTAATGTCTGAGACAAAATACGAAAAAAGGGTAACGCCAATGGGTATCCCGCATACTCGTTTGGACGATTTACCGGATCTTATTGAAGTGCAGAAAAAATCCTTTGAATGGTTTTTAACAGAAGGTTTGAAAGAAGAATTACTTGCTTTCTCACCAATTAAAGACTATACAGGCAGATTAGAATTGCACTTTTTACCAAACTATACTTTCGACAATGCAAAGTATACAATTGAAGAAGCAAGAATTCATGACGCAACTTACGCAAAACAATTAAGAGTCATGATAAGACTTGTAAACCGTGACAGCGGTGAAATTAAGGAACAGGAAGTTTACATCGGTGACATTCCGACAATGACTGACAAAGGTACATTCATTGTAAACGGTGCAGAACGTGTAATCGTTTCTCAAATCGTTCGTTCACCGGGTGTTTATTTTGACAAAACCATTTCTCCAAACGGGAAACGTTTGTACAACGCTACAATGATTCCTAACCGTGGAGCATGGGTTAAATTTGAAACTGATGCCAATGATGTTATTCACGTTAAGATTGACAAAAACAGAAAAATCTTGGCTACAACATTATTGAAAGCAATGGGTATCACTGTTGCAGAAATGGAATCAAAATTTACTCACTTTGATTTCTTAAAGAAAACTTTGGATAAAGATACAGCTGAAACAACAGATGATGCTTTAATCGATTTATACAAAAAGTTAAGACCGGGAGATCCGGCATCTCCACAGGGCGGACGTCAGATTTTGGAATCAAGATTCTTTGATGCTAAAAAATATGACATCGGTCGTGTAGGTCGTTATAAATTAAACAAAAAATTAAATTTGAATGTTCCTGCAAACCAGAGAACATTAACAGTTGAAGATATCGTTTCAACAATCGAATATTTGGTTAACTTAACTTATGACGAAGGTACGTTGGATGATATCGACCACTTGGGTAACAGAAGAATCCGCTCGGTTGGTGAATTATTACAAAACCAATTCAGAGTCGGTCTTTCAAGAATCGAAAGAATCGTAAAAGAAAGAATGACATTGCAGGATTCTGAAACATTAACTCCGTTGAATTTATTGAACACTAAACCGTTAGTTGCTTCATTAAAAGAATTTTTCGGAAGTTCTCAGTTATCACAATTTATGGATCAAACCAACCCGCTTGCTGAATTAACTCACAAAAGACGTATTTCAGCATTAGGGCCGGGCGGTTTGCAAAGAGAAAGAGCGGGCTTCCCTGTCCGTGATATTCACCCTTCTCACTACGGACGTATTTGTCCTATTGAAACTCCGGAAGGTCCAAACGCAGGTTTGATCGGTTCATTAGCTACTCACGCAAGAGTTAATGATTACGGCTTTATCGAATCTCCGTTCTTTGTTGTTAAAGACGGCGTTGTAACTGATGAAGTTGTTTATATGACAGCAGACGCCGATGAAAACTATCGTTGCGCTCCTGCCGATGTTAAATTGAATAAAGACAGAACATTTAAAGAAGACATCGTTCCTGTAAGATACCGTTCAGAATTCGTTATGGAACCGGCATCTAAAGTCGACTATGTCGGTGTATGTCCTATTCAGATTATTTCTGTCGCAACTTCAATGATTCCGTTCATTGAACACGACGATGCTAACCGTGCATTGATGGGTTCTAACATGCAGCGTCAGGCAGTACCTCTTTTGATTACTCAAAGACCAAGAGTTGGTACAGGTCTTGAATCACGTGTTGCAAAAGACTCAGGCATGGTTGTTGTCGCTGACGTTGACGGAACAGTTGAAAGAGTTGTCGGTGAAGAAATCGTAATCAGAGATCAACACAACAAATCTCACATATATACATTAATGAAATATGTAAGAAGTAACCAAGATACTTGTATTAACCAAAGACCTATCGTTCACGAGGGAGATAAAGTTAAAGCAGGCGATGTAATCGCTGATGGTGCATCAACTTGCGGCGGAGAGCTTTCATTAGGTAAAAACATTCTCGTAGCTTACATGCCTTGGGAAGGTTATAACTATGAAGACGCTATCCTGCTTTCAGAAAGATGCGTACACGATGACATCTTTACTTCATTACACATTGAAAAATTAGAAATTGAAGCACGTCAAACAAAACTCGGACCTGAAGAAATTACCCGTGAAATTCCGAATGTATCAGAAGATGCACTTCGTCATTTGGATGAACGCGGTATTGTTCGTATCGGTGCAAGAGTTTATCCTGATGATATTCTTGTTGGTAAAGTTACTCCGAAAGGTGAATCTGAACATCCGCCTGAAGAAAAATTGTTAAGAGCAATCTTTGCCGAAAAAGCAAGAGATGTAAAAGATAATTCATTGAGAGTACCTCACGGCGGCGGCGGAAGAGTCCTCGACGTCAAGGTATTCGACAGAGAAAAAGGTGATGAATTACCACCGGGAGCTAATACGGTAATCCGAGTTTATATTGCTCAAAAACGTAAAGTTTCAGTCGGTGATAAACTTTCAGGACGTCACGGTAACAAAGGTATCGTATCAAGAATTCTTCCAAAAGAAGATATGCCATTCTTACCTGATGGTACTCCTGTAGATATCGTTTTGAATCCGCTTGGTGTTCCTTCCCGTATGAACGTTGGTCAAACTTACGAATTATTGTTAGGTTTGGCTGCATACCTGACAGGTAAACACTATGAGGCACCTGCATTTGATGAAATGTATGGCGAAAACGAATCAGAAATCGTTACTAAAGGTGAATTGTTAGAAGGTATCAAAAAATCAGGTGCAACCTGGGTTGGCGAAGACGGTAAGGTAACACTTATCGACGGAAGAACGGGTGAACCGTTTGACAGACCTGTTGCTGTTGGTTTGACATACTTCCTTAAATTAGTTCACTTGGTAGATGATAAAATTCACGCAAGAAGTACAGGTCCTTATTCACTTGTAACTCAACAGCCATTGGGTGGTAAAGCTCAATTCGGCGGTCAGAGATTCGGGGAAATGGAAGTTTGGGCATTAGAAGCTTACGGTGCTGCATATACTCTTCAGGAAATGTTAACAATCAAATCAGATGATGTTAACGGAAGAAACAGAGCTTATGAAGCAATCGTTAAGGGCGATAATATCCCAAGACCTGGTATTCCTGAATCATTCAAGGTACTTGTAAGAGAATTACAAAGTATCGGTTTGGATATTACGGTATCCAAAAAAGACGGAACAGAAGTAGATTTGATGACAGATATGGACGACTTAAGAAAAGCTGCTCCAAAAAGAACTTTGTCAGATGTTGATTCAGAGTTGTTGAATATCAACTTCTTTGAAACACCAACTACTTTCGGTGACCTGTAGTAGAATTTTGGCGGGGATAACTTCCCCGCACAACATAAAGGAGAAAATTTAAAAATGTCAACAAGCATAGATTATTTTGACTATATACGAATAAGTATTGCGTCTCCGGAAAGAATACTTCAATGGTCACACGGCGAAGTTACAAAACCGGAAACAATAAACTATCGTACATTAAAACCGGAAAGAGACGGTTTGTTCTGCGAAAGAATTTTCGGACCGACAAAGGACTGGGAATGTTATTGCGGAAAGTATAAAAGAGTAAGACATAAAGGTATTATCTGCGAACGCTGCGGTGTTGAAGTTACGGATTCAAAAGTAAGACGTCACAGAATGGGACACATTAAACTTGCTGCTCCTGTTTCTCACATCTGGTTTTTGAAAGGTATTCCTTCATATCTTGGCTTGCTTTTAGATATGACTTTGAAAAATCTTGAACAAGTTATCTATTTCAACAGCTATGTTGTATTAGACGGCGGAGACTCAGATTTCAAAAAACTTCAGTTATTATCTGAAGAAGAATACGAAGATTATATGGCTGAAAACGAAGAATCTACATTGAAAGTCGGTATCGGTGCTGAAGCTATTCAACAATTACTTGGAGAAATAGATATCAATGCTTTGGCTGAAGAAATCAGAACAGAATTAGAAGGCAGCGTTTCAGTTCAGAAAAAATCTAAATTAATCAAGAGATTAAGATTATTAGATAACTTAATTCAGTCAGGTACAAATCCGACATGGATGATAATGGATGTAATCCCTGTTACTCCTCCGGATTTAAGACCAATGGTTCAATTAGACGGCGGCAGATTTGCTACATCTGACTTGAACGACTTATACAGACGTGTAATAAACAGAAACAATCGTTTACAACGTTTATTGGAAATGGGTGCACCTGAAATTATCGTCAGAAACGAAAAACGTATGCTTCAGGAAGCCGTTGACGCTTTAATTGATAACGGCAGAAGAGGCAGAACAGTTGTCGGTCCTAACAACAGAGCACTGAAATCATTATCTAACATCATTGAAGGTAAACAAGGTCGTTTCCGTCAGAACTTGTTAGGTAAACGTGTTGACTATTCAGGTCGTTCAGTAATCGTTGTCGGTCCGTCATTGAGATTGAATCAATGCGGTTTGCCGAAAGAAATGGCTATCGAATTGTTTAAACCGTTTGTTATTAATAAATTAATAGAAAGAGGATACGTTCAAAATATTAAATCAGCTAAGAAGAAGATTGAACGTTCGGATCCTGTCATTTGGGATATCTTAGAAGAAGTTATCGACGGGCACCCGGTATTATTGAACCGTGCTCCAACGCTTCACAGATTAGGTATCCAGGCATTTGAACCAAAACTTGTTGAAGGTCGTGCTATTCAGTTACATCCGTTAGCTTGTACAGCGTTCAACGCTGATTTCGACGGCGACCAAATGGCTGTTCACGTACCTTTATCAATCGAAGCACAGGCAGAAGCAAGAATGTTAATGTTAGCTACTAATAACTTACTTGCACCTGCAAACGGAAAACCGATTGTATCTCCTTCTCAGGATATGGTCTTGGGTATGTACTACTTAACGACTATGAAAGATCCTAATCAGGAAGTACAAGGTTACTTCTACAGCTTCGAAGATGCAATTTCGGCATTTGAAGTTAAGGTAATCAAACTTCACGATAAGATTGTTGTTCGTGACAGAAAAGGCGAAAGAATCGAAACTACTGTCGGAAGAATTATCTTTAACGAAGAAATAAGAAAAGCGTTAGTTTAATTGAAAACTCAAATAAAAAGGGAAAACAAATGGAAATGACATATACACATACAAAAAAAGATCCTGATTTCATTAATAAACAAATGGATAAAGGTTCATTAAAAAAACTGTTAGGTCAAATGTATTTGGAATATGGCGGAGCAAAAGAAGCAAACCTTGCCGATGCTTTAAAAACATTGGGTTACAAATATGCAACTATGTCCGGTACTACTATTTCAATTGCCGACTTATCAGTTCCAGAATCTAAAAAAGATTTGTTGAAATCAGCAGAAAAGGAAATTGAAGTATCACAAAACAGATACTTAAAAGGTGAGATCACAGAAGTCGAAAGATATACAAAAGTTATCGATACCTGGGCTGAAACAACAGCTAAGCTGACAGAACAGGTTGTAGAAAACTTTGACAGATTAAACCCTGTTTATATGATGGCATTCTCAGGTGCGAGAGGTAACTTATCTCAGGTATCTCAGTTGGTAGGTATGCGTGGTTTGATGGCTGATACACAAGGTCAGATTATCGACTTGCCTATTAAATCAAACTTTAAAGAAGGTTTGTCTGTTACCGAATACATCATTTCATCTTACGGTGCAAGAAAAGGTCTTGTAGATACAGCGTTGAAAACAGCCGATTCAGGTTATTTGACAAGACGTTTGGTTGACGTTGCGCAAGACGTTATCGTAAGAGATGAAGATTGCCACACTGATAAATATATCGATTTGAAACCGATTATGGATGGTGATGCAATTATTGTTCCTTTAATCGACAGATTATTGGGCAGAACAGTTGCACAAGACATAACAGATAAAGACGGCAACGTAATTATCACTAACGGAACAACATTAAATAGAGATGATATTAAGAAAATTTCAGGTTTAGACCTGCAAAATTTAAGAGTACGTTCAGCATTGACCTGCGGTTTGGAATACGGTGTATGCCAAAAATGCTATGGTTGGGCATTAACATCACAAAAACTTGTTGATGTAGGTGAATCAATCGGTATTATCGCAGCTCAGTCAATCGGTGAACCGGGTACACAGCTTACGATGAGAACATTCCACACAGGTGGTGCTGTCGGCGTTAAAGAAGCAATGAAAGAAATTAAAGCACACGAAGCAGGTACCGTAATCTCTAAAATTAAAACAAGAGAACTCAGAACCCGTCACGGGGATGTTGTTCAGGTTGCAATGTATGAAGCTGATTTGGAAGTTAAAGGCGAAAAAAGAACTTCTAAATATCACATTCCTGCAGGCGCAACAGTATTTGTTAAAGATGGTGATAAAGTTACCAAGGGCTTTAAAATGGCAGAACATGCTCCTCAATCAAGCAGCGATTCAAGCCGTTTGACAGAAAAAGCTCAAAAAGATATTATTTCTGACATCAGCGGTGAAGTTGTATTTGACGGATTCAAAGCTGATGAAAAGAAAGACAGACAAGGCAACGTATTAAGAACCACAAACAAACAAGGTATTGTTTGGGTATTAGGCGGCGATGTATACACATTACCGGGCGGTTCAAAAGTTCTTGTCAAAGACGGTCAAAAAGTATCTGAAGGCGAAAAACTTGCTGAAACTCTTACAATCTGCGAACACGGCGGTGAAGTCAGAGTCGGCAGCGATTTAGTCGTTGAAGATGCTAAATTTGACGGTAAGAAAATTAAAAAGATTGTTTCAGGGAAAGAATTGACAATCGTTATTGCTTCTTTAGCTCCTGAAAATGCATCTTTTGAACAAACTAAAAAAGAACAAATCTGGACAGTTGATAAAACCGGTGAAAAATATATCGTTAAGGCAGTTGTAGATACAACAGTTGAAAACGGTATGATTATCGGGGAACTTATTGATGATGATTGTTCAGTTCCATCTTCAGGTGAAATCAGATACGTTGATGTTGAAGTTGACGAAAATCAGATTATTACAAAACCCGGTAAAGTTGTATTCATTCCTGAAGAAGTTCATCAAATCAACAAAGATGCAACACTTAAAATGGTTGAAAACGGAACTACAGTTACAGCAGGTACAGAAGTTGTAAAAGACGTGTACTGCCACATTGATGGTGTTGTTGAATTTAAAGAATACAATGATGTAATTCACGAAATTACAATAAGACCCGGTGAAGTTCATACTTTATCAAGCATTCAGGAATTGAAAGTTGATGAAGGTGAAGTTATCAAAAAAGGAACAGTTATCGCTGAAGGTATAAAAGCCAAAACTACTTCTGTTGTAACCATTATGGATTCTTCAGTTGAAGATTTGGCAATTGAAGATTTGGACGAAGAAATGGATGCTTCAATGGGTCTTGATGAAGATGCTATTGAAAATCAACCTGTTCAAATTTTAGTCAGACCTGTTCAGGTATTGGATATTGAACAAAAAGACGTATCAATCAAATTTAATTCTTCAGATGAATTGATTGATGTTGTTCCTGTAACTCAATTACAATACAAAGACGGTGCAAGAGTCAGAAACATTGACGGTGCGACCATTACAAGAACAAGTTTGGTTCTCCAGATGGGCGGTTATTTATCTCACCTTAAAGGTGTTGTAGAACTTGATTCTCACGGAGAATTAAGAATCGTTGTACTTGAAAACCTGATTGTTCGTCGTGAACTTGAAGGTTCTGCTAATAATTCACTTCAAACTGAACTTTTGGTAAAAGACGGTCAGGTAATTGATCCAAAGACTCCTGTTGCAAAAACTCAGGTATTAGCGTTACACGATGCAGTTGCATCAATCAAAGATAAAGAAGAAGAAGCAAGAAGATTATTGTTAATTTCTGAAAGTTCATATACTGATGTTAAAATCAAAGGTAAAGCAACAGTTAAGAAGGGCGAATTAATCAAAACTGACAGTGAAATTGCTGACAGCGGCGAAAAATCACCAATTTCAGGTATTGTTACTGCAGTAAACAAAGGCAGTGTTTCAATCAGAGTAGGTCGTCCATACTTAATCAGCCCTGGTACTATGTTACTTGTTAATGCAGGTTCATTGGTATTAAGAGGTGACTTAATTGTATCTTTGACTTATGAAAGAGAAAAAACAGGCGATATCGTTCAAGGTTTGCCGAAAGTTGAAGAATTACTTGAAGGTCGTCGTCCGAAAGATTGTGCTATCTTAGCAGAATTTGACGGAACAACGAAAATAGAAGTTGATGAAAGCGGCTTCCCAAGATTATATCTTGAAGACGAAAACGGTTCTTCAACTGAAATTAAATATTCAATTGATGCAAATGTAATTGTCGGAAACAATCAAAAAGTTGTTAAAGGTCAGGCATTGACATCCGGTTCTCCGGATCCGCATGATGTTATGCGTTTAAGAGGACCTGAAGCAGCTCAACAATACCTTGTTGACGAAGTACAAAGAGTATATCGTTCTCAGGGCGTTGAAATTTCCGATAAACACATTGAAGTTATCGTTCGTCAAATGACTAAAAAAGTTAAGGTCGTTGACGCAGGTGAAACTAACTTGTTACCTGGTGAACTTATAGAAGTTCAAATCTTTGAAAAAGAAAATAAGGAAGCAGAAGAAGCAGGTAAAGCACTTGCAACTTGTGAACACATGTTGTTAGGTATTACCAAAGCTTCATTGAATACTGAATCATTCATTTCAGCAGCTTCATTCCAGGAAACAACAAGAATCTTAACCGAAGCTGCCGTTGAAGGTAAAAAAGACATGCTGAGAGGTTTGAAAGAAAACGTTATCATCGGTCGTTTGATACCTGCAGGTACAGGTTTCCACCATTTGATTAATGCAAATGAAGAAAGAGAAAAGGCAGAAAGAAAACAAGCCGTTGCTCAAAGAAACCAGGCAAGAAAACCATCTGCAATTTTGGAAGAAATCGAAGGAATGTTCGGATCTCCTGATTTCGCAGGTGACGACGATATTATTGAATAATTTAAATTCAATATAATACAAAATAAGGGTACATTATAAAATGTACCCTTATTTTTTTTAATTTATACCAATCTTATTCTTCGGTTGGGCCAAGCTTCAATTTCCCGGATTTTATTGACAAATACCGGTCACACTGAGCAACTTTGTCATATCCCAGCAAAACACCTAATATAAAATCTTGTTCAGCATTCAATTTATTGAGTTTTGGACTGAAGGTACGTATTACATTGATACAGGATTCATCTCCAAAAAATACATTTATTAAATCTTTGCCTTTATGTTCATTTATCAAATACGGGATATCATTTTTTTGCAGTTTATACTCTATTGATTTATACGGTATTTAGCTTTTTCAGTCGTGAGAATAAGATTCCTTATTCCCTTTTTGTACTCATAAATATGATGATTAAACACTCTTAAATCATTAAATTCTTCTATCTGATCAGGCGTAATTGCATCAGCTTTTGAAGCACAAAATGTAGTTTTGTGTTTTAAATTATTATTTACTGTACAATAATTGTACCCTGAAATTGCACCGATTCGCATTTATCCGCCCCTATTATGTGTAAATCTTATGGGATCATAATAAAATAACTGAAAATCAGTGTCAAGTTAAATAATTTCATTTTTAAACTTGACAGGCATGGTATAATTAATATATGAGCATAAAGAAGGTATTATGTTCGGCACTGGTCATAGCTTGTTTACTAGCCGGAAACAGCGTGAATGCCATACACGAGCACGATGAAGCAGAATTACTCCTAAATCCTGCTGTTGAAGTTAAAAACGGCACGGTTTTAAATATAATTGATTGCGTTGCACTGGCATTTAAGAACAGTCCGAAAATTAAAAGAGAAAAATATAATTTAGATATTGCAAAAAGTAATTTGGGAATTGCAAAATCTCAGTACTTCCCGACTCTTGGCGCAGGTGTGGGTTTTCAGTATCAAAGAAATTCAGACGGAATATATTATGACAAAAGGTACAGAGATCTTCCTGCTGTCGGTGTAAGCGTAAGCCAGCTTATTTATAACTTTGGCAAAACAACTGCCTTTATTAAAATGGAAGAATTTAATAAAATTGCTGCCGAATACGAATTTATGGATAGTCTTTGCTATACATTATTTGATATAAAAGCGAAATATTATAATTTACTTCAAACCAAAGCACTGCTTAACGTGGCAAAAAATAATGTTGACATAAATGAAAAATTTTTAGAAATCGCAAAAACAAAATCTGAACCTGATATTGCAACTGCAGAACTTAATTTGAGTGAAGCAAAAATAAAATATATTGAAGCGGAAAATTCTTATAACAATGCAAAATATAATTTAAGCAACGCAATGTACATTGATTCTCAACCCAATTATAGCATTGAAAATACTCCAACTTTTACATACAATGACGATTTTGCCTACGGAACAAAACAGCATGTTGAAGTAAAACCATTTGAGCCATATGTATTTCCGTTTAAGAAAGACGATGCTCTCAATATTGCATACAACAACAGCCCTGATTTACAGGTTTTAATTAATACAAAAAATGCAATGGAAGAATCTTTAAAATATGTCAAACGCACATATTTACCTGATTTGACTGCTGATGTCGGATACGGACTGAATCACACAAATTTTACCAATAATAACAGCTTAAATGTCGGAGTAAATCTCAGAACCAGCGTCAATTTAATGGAATTAAAACATTCGATTAAAGGGGCAGATGCTCAGGTACATTTGGCGAATAATGAAATTAATTTATTTAAAAAGGATTTGCAATACGAGCTTTTGAGGGCTTTTAACAATGTAGACAGAGCAAAAAAACAAGTTCCCACGGCAAAAACAGAAGTTGAACAATCATTAAAAAATCTTGAAATCGTAGAGAACAAATATCGTTCTGATGTTCTTAATTACGTTGCGCTTCAGGATGCAAGAAAAGATTATATAAGAGCTTTAGACAGTTATATAGAAAGCGTTTACAACTATAACATCTCACTTATACAACTTGAAATGGCTATGCATTATCACATGATTGATATTCACCATAAATCTGAACATGCTATGCACTATCACAGCACAGAACTAATTGAACATTTAAATAAAGCTCTTGAATGCGATGAAAAAGAAGTAAATAATAAGAAGAAAAAGAAATAATTATTTTATTCCTGAACTTTTGAAATTTCTTTCTGTTTGACAAGTAGAATTTTAATAATTCTTGCACCATCAATTTCGGATACGGTAAAGGTGAAATTGCCATAATTCACTCTGTCGCCGACCTTTGCTATACGTTCAAGCTGTTTGACAACCAAACCTGCAATTGTATCAACATCTTCGACTTCCAAATCTTCTTCAGGAACATCAAAGAATTTTGCAAGCTCATCAAGTCGCATAGTCCCGGCAGCTTCAAATACATCAGGTCTTATTTCTTTAATATCTTTTTCTTCATCAATATCAAATTCATCCTGAACGTCCCCGAAAATTTCTTCCAATACATCTTCAAGAGTAATCAACCCTGATGTACCCCCAAATTCATCAACAACAATAGCCATTTGCGCACGTTGTTTTTTGAATAACATTACCAATTTATCAAGAGTAATTGTTTCCGGAACCAGAGGTATTTTTCTTTGGAATTTTTCAATCGTAGAAGATTCATTTTTCAAAGACAACATAAACAAATCTTTTACATGAACAAAACCCGTTATATGATCAATATCTTCACTGTAAACAGGATATCTTGTATATTGATTTTCTGTTGCAATTTTATTTAATTCGTCTATCGGAGTATCAATAGAAACACAAACCATATCCGTTCTCGGGGTCATAACCTCGTGAGCCGTCAAATCCGAAAATTGCAGAACATTATGGAACATATCTTTTTCGGTTTCATTCAAAACCCCTTCATCATAACTGTTTTCAACATACATATCCAAATCATCAATAGTATGAACAGTTTTTAGCGAAGGATTAACAGGAATTTTTAATGCTCTTAATATTCCGTTGCAGGTCTTGTTCAATAACCACACAAATGGTTTTGACAAAGTCATAAACACATCCATTGGTTTGGCAACAAGTAAAGATATTTTTTCGGGGTATTGAAGTGCAATACATTTTGGCACCTGCTCCCCTATTAAAACATGTATAAATGTAAGTAAAATAAATGCCAGTGCCGCAACACTTATTTGAGCGATATAACCGTGAACTGCAGGGATTGATTCCAATAGCGGGGCAAGCATTTTTTCTATTGTAGGAGAACCAAACCAACCTATACCGATACTTGCTATTGTAACCCCAACTTGAACAGCCGCAATAAAGAAATTCACATCATCGAGTGCCTTCAGTGCTAATTTTGCATCAATATTACCCTCTTTATTAAGTTGCTCTATTCTGTTCTTCCGGGCTCTTACAATAGCGAACTCCGCACTGACGAATAAAGCATTAACAAACAATAATAGAAAAACTATAAGCCAATTAAAAAAGATTGAATTTACTTCGTCCATTACTTCTTATTTTATTCCTCTAGGCAATAATTATAATATCTGCATGACAAAAATGCAAGTTACGCAATATATCATGAACTTAGTAAACTATCTGAACATTTACTTTTCTTGCTCTTGCTTTGTTATCAAAATCAATCAATACAATTTGCTGCCACTGACCAAGCTGCAACACTCCGTCAATTAAAGGGACATACGTTGAATTCCCAACAATAGAAGCTCTTATATGAGAATATCCGTTACCGTCATGCCACATTTCATCATGATGATAATCTTTATTTGCAGGAACAAGTTTATCCATCACTTCGGGAAAATCTACAAGCAACCCCGGTTCGAATTCAATATTTGTAATTGATACGGTACTACCCTGTGCATATATGTAAACAACAGCATTTTGCAAACCGTAATTATAAACCACATTCCTTATCTGTGGAGTCAAATCTATAATATCCGTATTGCCCTTTGTATGAACCGTAAATTTTTCATTAATAATCGTCATAATAAATATCCCCAAAACTTATCTCTTAATTTTACAAAGGACAAAAATAATTTGCAAATATTACCTAAGAAAATTCGGGGATGATTTTTTTTTTACAAAAATAAAAAATTAAAACAAAGAAAGGATGGTTCAAAATGAATGCATTAAGAATTTTAGCTTACATATTAGTTATTATAGGAGCCATAAATTGGGGACTTGTCGGAATGATGGATTTTGATTTGGTAGCTTTATTATTTGGTGAAATGACCGTATTATCAAGAATAATTTATTCTATAATAGGAATTTCGGCAATATTACTTTTATTAACAACATACCGTGATATTTTTTATCACGAAGATTACTAATTCTGAATATTGAAATCCCGGATCAAGGCACTAAGAAAGTTATATTTAATAATTAACACCTTTATATCTTAGTGCCTTAGTGCCTTAGTATCTTAGTGCCCTAGTATCTTAGTGCCTTTTTACACATTTGTAACAAATTTACCTTAAATGAAAAATGTGCTATATTGTAGTAAATTAGCGATGTTTTAAGGGTGAAATATGAAAAAGATTCTTATTGTTGATGATGAACAGGATATAGTTGAGAGCTTAAAGTTTGTATTAGAGGGATGCAATTATACGTGCTATTGCGCCTATAACGGAGAGGACGGATTAAAACTTGCAAGAGAAATTATTCCGGATTTGATTATTCTTGATGTTATGATGCCGAGGATTAACGGATATAAAATCAGCAGATTGCTGAAATTTGATAAGAAATATCAAAATATCCCAATTTTAATGATAACTGCACGTTCGCAGGAAGAGGATAAACTTATCGGAGAAGAAACAGGAGCCGATGAATATATCACAAAACCGTTTGATTTGGATGAGGTTTTAGCAACAGTAAAAAAATATCTGGAATCGGAAGAAGAAAAATAAATTATGTCTGCAATAACAAATAAAACATTAGAAACCTTAAAATATGATTTGGTAAGAGAAGGTCTTGTTCAATACGAAATAGTTGAACAGGCACAGGAAATTGCCAATGCAAGAAATATTAATATCGGTCAGGCACTAATTGATTCCGGACATATCACAGAAGAACAACTGATTAAATTTTTAGAAGCAAAACTTCATACCCCTTTTGT
>CACXAK010000010.1 GCA_902765655.1 uncultured bacterium
ATGAGTTCTGCCTTTAGCTGATTTCATATCTTTCATTTCACCTTTACGATTTGAAAGACGTTCAATTGCAGAACCTGCATACTCATCAGGAACATCAACTATAAGGTTTTCATATGGTTCACATTGTTCACCATTAATATTTTTAAAAATAACTTCCGGTTTTGAAACCGCAAATTCGTACCCTTCACGTCGCATTGTTTCAATAAGAATACTTAAGTGAAGTTCTCCTCTCCCTGAAACCTTGAAACAGTCAGTAGAATCTGTGTCTTCAACTCTTAAACTTACATTTTTTTCAAGCTCTGTATATAATCTTTTCCTTAACTGACGGGAAGTTACAAATTTGCCTTCCTGACCTGCAAAAGGGCTGTCATTAACAGAAAAATTCATTTGCAATGTAGGTTCATCAACTTTAATTAATGGTAATGCATGAGGATTTTCAGGGTCGCAAAGAGTTTCTCCTATTTGAATGTCGGAAAAGCCAGCTATCCCAACTATATCTCCTGCTTTTGCTTCATTAATTTCAATTCTGCCCAAATCATGGAATCCAAACAATTTTGTAATTTTCCCTTTGCTTTGAGTCCCATCTGCCTGAATCCAGCATACTGTATCTTGAGAGTGAACAACACCCTGTGCAATTCTTCCTATTACTATTCGGCCTACATATTCGTTATAATCAAGTGTTGTTGCTCTGAATTGAAACGGTTTTGTCGAATCACCTTCCGGAGGAGCAATATTTTCCAAAATACAATCTAATAAAGGAATCATGTCTTTTGGTTCGTCTTCTAGTTCTTTTATAGCAAATCCGTTTAAACTGCTGGCAAAAATAAACGGAAAATCTATTAAATCAGCTCTGTCAGTTAATTCAGTGAATAAGTCAAACACTTTATCGAGTGCTGTAAGCGGTTCAGCTGCCGGCTTATCAATTTTATTAATAACAACGATAATTTTTAGCCCGAGTTCAAGTGCTTTTGATAAAACAAATCTTGTCTGAGGCATAGGACCTTCTGCAGCATCAACAATTAAAAGTGCACCGTCAACCATCCCTAATACACGTTCAACTTCGCCGCCAAAATCGGCGTGCCCCGGAGTATCAACAACATTTATTTTCGTATCTTTGTAATTAATCGCAATATTTTTTGAAAGAATAGTAATTCCTCTTTCTCTTTCAAGGTCGTTACTGTCTAAAACACGTTCTTCAACATGCTGATTTTCTCTGAAAACTCCGGCTTGTTTTAACAAACAATCAACGAGGGTTGTTTTACCGTGGTCAACGTGTGCAATAATTGCAATGTTTCTAATTTTATTATCTGTCATATATTCCGCCATTCAATTTGTTTAGTGTAAATTTTACACTTATATAATAATACGGTAAATTTTTTATTTCAACCTGCCAACAATATTACTTGTTAGTACTGTAATCGTGATAGGCAATTATTGAGCAAGACAAGCATATTATTCCAAATAAAATGCCAAATAACATTGTTGTATGATAAGATTGTAAGAATGCCGACTGTTCTCCGCTAGAGGAATAGAATATTCTGAAACTTTCAAATAATGTAATGGTAATTGCAACCCCAAGAATATTCCCAAGATTTCTTGAGAGTGACAGTATACCGCTTGCAACCCCAAGTTCGTTTGTTTTTACGCTTGTTATAATTGCATTGTTTGACGGGGATTGGAATAAACCGTTCCCAATACCCATTATTATTGAGGCGCCGACGATTTTCCACATTTGTGTTTTAAGTCCGAAAGTTGTAAATATTAGAAGCGCAATGATATAAATGCTTGGTCCGATTCTTGTCAGAATTTTGCTTCCGTGCGCCCCTGAATATGCCCCCGCAAAAGGTGCTACGGTTGCAGATGCAACAGAGTATGGTAATATTAACAAACCCGTTGTAAATGCGTCATATTTCAATATTCCCTGTAAAAATAAAGGAAGTAAAATTGCATTTGTAAACATTGTCATATATGACGTCATTACCGCAATATTACCAAAGGTGAATGGCTTAATTTTAAACATTTTAAAATTTATCATGGGGTAAGATATTTTTTTGTCTCTGAAATAAAATAATCCGCCAAATAATAAAGTTAAAATGCCTAATAATATTATTTGCAAGGATTTCCACCCCCAGCTGTGTCCCTGTGAAATTGCAAGCAGTAGTGATAACAGTGAAATTCCGAAATATAGAAAACCCTTATAATCAAATTTTAGTTCTTTTCTTCTTATATATGACGGGATTAGTTTGTATGCGTAATATCCGCATATTAAAGCAATCGGAATTGAAGGGATAAATATTGTTCTCCAACCGAAATAATTTATCATTAGCCCTCCGACTGCAGGTCCCATCATCCCGCCTATTGCGACAAGTGAACCGTTTATGCCAAGTGCTTTCCCTCTGTTTTTGCCGTGGAATAGTGTAGCAATTACTGCCGGTCCGTTTGCCATCATAATTGATGCCCCAAGTGCTTCAATGCATCTTGATATAATTAAAATAGTAAAATTAGGTGAAATTGTACAAAATATTGCGCCTGTTGCAAATATGAAAAAACCTGTTGCATATACTTTATTTTTTGGATATAAATCTCCGATTTTTCCAAAAAACGGGAGGAATACTGTCATGACAAGCATATATGCTATTATGATCCACTGAACTTGTGTTAATGAGATGTTTAAGCCCTGTGATATAGGATAAAGTGCAAGCTGAACTGTTGTTGAATCCAGCATCCCCAAAAAGTTTCCAAGAATAATTATTGTACATATAATCCATTTGACAGGTAAATTTTTCATAACAATATAATTTTATCACGACATTTTTATGTATGTCAGTAAATCTGTTTTAATGTCACAAATTGTTAATTTTATTGAATGTTTAGTCATTATATGTTATAATTTTAGTATAAGTAAAATTATCTTTGGAGTTATATTGAGGATGATAAAAGGGAACAAGGCATTTTCTTTAACTGAGCTTTTAATAGTTATCGTTATTATTGCCGTATTGTTTGCTGCTATTGCACCTATTATAACAAAAAGACAAGTCTCAGAAACGCATATGTCTGAATCAATATGGAATTTTGTAACCGGTGATTCGGAGCGTGATGCTTATTTTGATCCTGGTGTTGAAACCTGGACTTCAAGTGTATATATGGGAATGATTCCGACGTCAAATGATAAAACTGCCGGGAAATTGGTTATAGATGCCGGACCAATTACTTATAACAGTAATACGTATAATCAGCCTCAGATGCAATTCAGGTTTTCCGCTGATTCAAAACAGCAAGGCAGAGGTATGGCTTCAGCTTTATTATTCCTAAATGATTCAAGCGTAATATTTGGGTCTTCTATTTCGCCTTACAATACTTCTAAATCTGTTATTTACGGATTATCAAATCTTGTAAACAATAATTATGCTCATTCTCTTACTGTGTTTGGTAACGGTGCTATGGAGTATTCAAAAATCGGTTCAGCTGGTGGTTCTACTCCTCAATATATAATTGCTGTTGGTCATCGTGCAGCACAAAGAATTGGTGCTTCGGATACTACTGATTCTGTCAACGGTATTTATATTGGTGCAGGCGCAGGGACTTCATTGGCTCAAACAAAGTTGCCGCCAACGGGTAATATTGCTGTTGGCTATAATTCTATGGCTTATTCAGACACAGTAAATAATGATGAATCAAAAGCTGAAACGAAGGGTTCTCATAATGTATTTTTAGGTGCTTATACCGGTAACGGGTTTACAAGTACATCTGCATCATATAATACAATTGTAGGGACTGTGTACCCCGGAGCAAATGCCTCATATAATACTATTATCGGATATGATGTTTATGCAAAAGGAGATCCGAATGTTTCCAATTTGACTGCTATCGGATATAATGCCTGCTCATCGTTGTCGGGTTCTTCGGGTTCAAAAGTTTGTATTGGGGCAGATTCAGGTCATTCCACAAATAACACTCCTGAGGTTTTTGATACTGATTCCGGAGAACATATATTCTTAGGAGGAAAACCAAGTTCTCAAAAAACAAGAGGATTTGCAGGTCGTTCTGTATTAGAAGTTCATAACAATGTAGTAAATGGTCAGACGTATGGTAATGTCGTAATAAATTCAAATCTTGTTGTCAGAGGAAACTTTTTCCCTTCTGATAGTAATAAAGTAGTATATAATGAATTTAAGAGTACACAAGATATATCGGGTATGGAAATTCCATATTATAGATGCAGCAGTGATTCTTACAGGTCTATTCTAAACTATAACAATTTTGTTTGCACTGAATTTGAGCAATCAAATCCTAAATCAAATAATGTTTTGGTAAAAAAAGGGAATTGTTCCAACGATAACGGATATCCTTCAGGAAATGGTTGTCCTAATATTACTTCAGATATACGTTTGAAAACTGATATAACTGAAAATAATGTCGGGTTAGATATGCTGACTCGCTTGGAACCTTATTATTATACATATAAAAATGATGCCAAAAAGGTTCGTCATGTTGGGGTAATAGCTCAGGATTTGCAAAAAATATTTCCTGATGCGGTTACAAAAGATAAAAACGGATATTTGAAAATCAGGTTTGAGGATATGTTTTATGCTCTTATTAATTCAATTAAGCAATTAGCTCAAAAATTAGATAATGTGAAAATTATGATAACGTCAGCGAAGTCGGATCTTATAAAAATTAAGGCAGATCATAAGGACATAAGAAAACAAATATCGGCTCTTGATATTCGTATAAGGCGTCTTGAAAGGAAGTAACAGTAAATGTTTGATATATATAAAGAAAAACATAATAAAAAAGCATTTACGCTTGCAGAATTAATGGTAATTATGTCCGTAATGGCTGTAATAATGGCTGCTGTTGCTCCTATTTTTACTTCCCGTTATACAAATGTTTCTCTTGATAACGTTTGGGAATCTATTCCCGCAAGCAATTCAAATGACATTTTTGCAGATGCTCCCGTTCGTGCAATGAGTCAGCAAGTTATTATTGGCAGTACTCCCGCTGATTTAGAGGATATAAGAACAACTTTTGAACCGTATTCTAAACTGATAGTTCATTCAACTCATCAGGTAGATGGTAATAAATTCCAAAAACAGATTGATTTTAGACGTAGTGGCAGTAAAGTTGGGTATTTATTTGCCGCAAATTCTAATTTGTTACTAGGTGGAAATTACAACAGTATAAGTTTTGAGTATAAGCCCTCAAATTTGACTAATATAACTGCAATGAACATTGGTACCGGAGCTGCCGGTAATACTGCGCTTGGCAGATATGCTCTTGATTCACTGACAACAGGTATGTATAATTCTGCTTTGGGTTATTCTTCATTGAAGAGTTTAACAAGTGGCAGCAAAAATACTGCTGTCGGTGTTATGTCAGCTTTAAATTTAACTCAGGGTAATGGTAACGTTTTTATTGGCTATAACTCTTACAATAGTAATGATGGTGAATATAATACAATTGTTGGTAATAATTCGAATGGGCGTTCTTCAGTCAGTAAGCGTGTGACTGCAATTGGTAATGAAGTTAATGTAAAAGGTGAAGATAATGTTGCAGTCGGGAATAAATCCAATGCAGGAGGGTATTACAACACTGCCGTTGGTTACGGAGCTTTAGCATCTGCTAATCCTGATAATGATTCTTATAGTAATTTTAAATATAATACTGCAGTAGGTTATAATTCTTGTTCGGGTATTGCTAATACCTCTCAAAATACTACTTGTATCGGAGGCAGTGGAGTTGATACAACTGTTATGAGTTCTACAGCACAAGGTTTTTTTGGAGATACAACACAGAGAGTGTTTATAGGAAAGCCGACCTCACAATTTTCTAGTGCTGCAACATTAGAAGTCCATAACCGTACTACAACCAGTGGTAGATATCCGTACCCAGCGTCAGCAGGTTTAAGTGGTGGTATTGGAGATGCATCAGTTATAGTAAACGGCAATTTAATAGTACGCGGTCAAACCTATATGATTGGCCGTTCTCCGTATCCGATCGCTCCGGGTGCTAGTAGTACTGCAGTTGCAAATACTATTTCTTTGATGGGTTACAGATTATACAAAGAATCTCCTTCTTCTCATAAACCTTTAATAGGTATGGATGGTTCTGATTATTCACAGCGTGTTGATAGTACTTCTGAAATTTACCATCAAAAATATAACGCAAGAGAGCATTGTATATGTGCATACTCCTGTTCTTCTTCAAAGGATTATCATACAAACGGTTTTTATGGCAGAGATTCTTATAATTGGTCATATTTGTCATTTAACAATTATGCACAATTATTTTCAAGTCTTGTTGATGGTTATGATTATTATTGGGGTGCAACATCCCACAGGTGTGGAGCCTCCTATAATAACAGTAGTGATGAAGCAACTAATATTGAACTTGACAGAGCGCATAATCTTGTAAAAAGTGCTGCAGCTGTTAGTTCTATGAGTGATAGTGATGCCTATGCCGGCGGCTCATGCTGTCCTATTCTTACGCCATCAGGTTACAGACGTTCAAATGCTATTGAAACAACAGAAGAGGGCAATGAATCTGTTTCAAGTGACATGCGTCTTAAAAATATCGATTCTTTATTTGAAAATGGGTATAGTGATCTGTCAAAATTAAAAATTTATAATTATACATTTAAGTCTGATAAGACAAAAACTCCTTATGTTGGTGTTATTGCTCAGGATTTAAAACGAGTATTCCCTGATTCTGTTTCTAAAGATGATAAGGGATATTATAAAATTCGTAAAGAAGATATGTTTTATGCAGCAATAAATTCCGTAAAAGAATTATATCAGGAATTATCAAATCTGGTCAAACGCGTTGAGAATGATGTTTTAAGAATAGTTGCACTTAAGAATCAGAATGCAAAGCTAAAACAAAAACTCTCTGAGATTTCAAACGAATTAGATAAATTGGAAAAATAAAGGTGGGAATTTTATCCCACCTTTATTTTATTATTTGATAATAGCTTTTTATGCGCAACTGCAACCACAGGTTGAAGCTTTATCTCTCAATTCATCAGCTTTATCTGTGTGTTCCCATGGAACATCAATATCTGTACGCCCCATATGCCCGTATGCAGCAAGCAACTGATAAAATTTGCCACCATTTTTTGCAGGTAAGTTTCTTAAATCAAATTTATTGATAATTCCAGCAGGAGTTAAATCAAATGTTTTAGAAACGATTTCAGCCAAATCTTCGTCAGATATTTTACCAGTACCAAAAGTATCAACCATAATTGATAACGGTTCTGCTACTCCGATTGCATAAGCTAATTCAATTTCGCATTTGTCGGCTAAACCGGATGCAACGATATTTTTTGCAACATATCTTGATGCATAAGCTGCCGAGCGGTCAACTTTCGTTGGATCTTTCCCTGAAAATGCTCCGCCACCATGACGAGAATATCCACCGTATGTATCAACAATAATTTTTCTCCCTGTTAAACCGGAATCACCCTGAGGTCCGCCAATAACAAATCTTCCTGATGGATTTATAAGAATAATTGTTTTTTCATCCGGTTTTATGTTACAAGATTCAAAAACATAATCAATAACTAATTTTTTTAAGTCTTTTGAAATTATTTCTTGGACAGCTTTGTTATCTGAGATTCCGTTAATTTCAGGATTGTGCTGTGTTGACAGTAAAATTGTGTGTATTCTTGATGGCTTCCCGTCAACATATTCAACTGTTACTTGAGATTTTCCGTCAGGTCTTAAATAATTAATTAAGCCGGATTTTCTTACCTGTGCAAGTCTATATGAAAGTTTGTGTGCAAGACTTATCGGTAATGGCATAAGTTCAGGTGTTTCATTGCATGCATAACCAAACATTATGCCCTGATCCCCTGCACCGATTTCTTCTGTTTCGGTTGTTGAAGTATCAGAATTATCATTACGTGATTCAAGCGCTTTGTTAACACCATTTCCGATGTCAGTTGATTGCTCATCTATGCTTGTTAAAACTGCGCATGTATCAGCATCAAATCCTCCTGAACAAGCTCCTGTATATCCGATATTTCTGATTGTATTTCTTACTACCTGTGGGATATCTACATAACAATCTGCTGTTATTTCTCCACAAATTAGCGCCATTCCTGTTGTTACAGTTGTTTCTGCAGCTACTCTTGAATTTTTGTCTTTAGTTAAAAATTCATCTAAAATAGCATCAGAAATCTGGTCACAAACTTTGTCAGGATGACCTTCTGTTACTGATTCTGAGGTAAATAAAAAGTTCTTCTTTGTCATTTTAAATTCTCCTTAATTTTTATTCTTTGGCCGGTAAGGTTTTTAATTCCGACCCGGCGCTGTACTATTTTAAATAGTGTAATATAAACCCTTAATTATTTCAAATAAATTTCAGGTTGTACGAAGATTTATTAATAAAAAAGCAAAGAAATATCCTATTTATTTTTTAAGTGATTAATTCTTGCAGTTAACAAATCTATTTCTGCTTGTAGTTTTTTATTTTCTTTTTCCATTTTATTGATATTATGCTCTAATTTGTCTGTTTCTTTATATAAATTCGCAATTTTTATGTGAATTTCTTTAATTGCATTTATAGCAGCATAAAATATTTCATCCAGTTTTATACTTAAAAAACCATTACTATTTTTTGATACCGAGTTAGGAAATATTTTTTGAAGATCTTGTGCAATAACACCAACATGTGGTATTTTATTTTTATCATCCTTAAATTTGTAATTATATACTTTTAGTTGTTTAATCTTTTCAAGACCATTATTATTTTTTGATTTTATATTTTTTAATCTTCTGTCACTTGTACCTGTTATAGGAGCTAAAGTTGCGCAATTACCTGAGTTTGAAAAATTATATGTGACTTGATTTGTAGCGCATTTTTCATCTAAAGTAGTCCCGAATATATTATTATTATAATAAAATGGGTATAAAACATCCCCTATAGTTAAAAATGTCTTGCCTCGAACAATAAGGTTCCCGTTAATAATAGTTGTAGCATTTGATACAATAGAAGGGTCATTTATAAGGTATGAATTCCCTGAACCAACAGAGTTATGTATTTCTAAAACGGCATCACCGCCATAATTGCCGGCAGACTGCCATTTGTCTGTAAGTACAGAATTTTCTTTTTTTATATTAGGATTAGCACCAATATATGTTCTGGGCGTTATGTCATCCTGCTTAATTCCTAATTCATCATAGACAGGTGAATCAGACGCAGGACCTGAATTCGCCCCGATACATGTTATATTTGACTGGGTAGTAACACCGAAACAAGAATTGTAACCTATAGCAGTATTATAGTTTCCGGTAGTTAAATTTTTCAGAGCGTGAGCACCAATTGCAACATTGTATTTCCCTGATGTAATGCTTTCAAGAGCGCCATAGCCCAAAGCAACATCATAACGGTAATCATGTGAACTTGATTTTGTTTGATTACCTGTAAAAGCTCCGGCAAAAGTGTTAAAGCTCCCTAATATTGTCTGAGAATTATAGCCTATAAGTGTATTTGAAGACATTAGAGTATTGCTGCCTGCGTTGTATCCGATCATAGTATTTTCATCACCGGTTAAATTCCCGTTGCCTGCCCCGGTACCTATATATGTATTATCTTTACCCTGATGGGCTCCAGTATATATATCACTGCCAAAAACGGTATTATTATCTGGCTTTTCATTAGCATTATCACGTTCCATGATATCGTTCATTGAATTAAAGCCGAAAACAACATTGCCGGTAGGATATGTCACTTCAGATGTTTTATTTTTCAGACCAGGAAAATCTTTTCCAAAAAATAAATTGTTATTGTCAGCCAAGAAAGTTGCAGCAAGCTGACCGGGATCTTCGAATACCGAGCGCCCAAAGCGAAGTTGTAATTGTCTTTGTATTAAGCTATTAGAGATGTATCCGGAACGAACTACGAGTTTTGATACAGGTGTAAATGATGAATAAATATCTGCATCCGAATCAGGCGTAGTCCCTATATACATACTGCCTAAGTAATTATTGTTTATAGGCTTATAGTATGTGTCCATAGGACCTGCCATGTAGTTTCTGCTTGACCATTTCCACATTTCCTGTTTTGTTGCAGAACTTCTTTGGCGTTTTGTAATAAGTGGAGCACATGCGGCAAACAAAATTGTAAGCACAAGAAGAACAATCATTACTTCTGCGAGTGTAAAACCCTGTTGATGTTTTAACTTGTCCATCCTTACTCCCATATCCTCCATAATATTTTAATTATACCACATATGTACGCTTATTTCAATTATTGCAATTTTTTGTTTACAATGCTTATATCTCATTTTTGTGTTACACTTTTTTTATAGTTTTTTATGAGGATTTGTTATGACAATTAAAGTTGAAGATTTACCTACCGTTTATGATGCAAAAGAAACCGAAGAAAGTATTTATAAATTTTGGGAAGAAAACGGATTTTTTAAAGCAGATGCCAACAGCAAAAAAGAACCGTATTCTATTGTAATTCCTCCGCCAAATGTTACAGGTGTTTTGCATATGGGGCATGCATTAGATGAGACTTTGCAGGATATTCTAATCAGATATCACCGTATGAGCGGTTATGAAACACTATGGGTCCCTGGTACAGACCATGCAGGAATTGCAACTCAAAATGTTGTTGAAAAACAATTAAGAGAGCAAGGTTTATCCCGCTATGATTTAGGCAGAGAAAAATTTCTTGAAAAAACCTGGGAATGGGCTAACGCTCATAAATCAAGAATTTTAGATCAGTGTAAAAGATTAGGTGCTTCTTTTGATCGTTCAAGAGAAAGATTCACCTTTGATAAAGGTTGTTCGGATGCTGTAAAAGAAGTTTTTGTGCGTCTTTATGAAAAGGGTTTAATTTACAAGGGCAAATATATTGTAAATTGGTGCCCTCGTTGCCGCAGTGCGATTTCAGACGTTGAAACAGAATATGCAACAGAACAAGGTCATTTATGGGAAATATCTTATCCTCTAAAGAATGAACCGGGCGCTATAATTGTTGCAACTACAAGACCTGAAACGATTTTTGGAGATGTTGCTATTGCTGTTCATCCTGATGATAAAAAATATTCAGAATTAGTCGGCAAAACAGTTGTTGTTCCTCTTTCTGGGCGTGAAATCCCTATTATTGCAGATGATTATGTTGACAGAAATTTTGGAACAGGTGCTGTTAAAATTACTCCTGCTCATGATCCTAATGATTATGAAGTTGGCAGACGCCATGGTTTGAATCCAATTTGGGTAATTGACGAGGAAGCAAAAATGATTGCTTGCGGAGAAGTCCCTCAAAAGTATCACGGAATGGATCGCTATCAGGCAAGAAAAGAGATAATTGGGGATTTATCTTACCAAAACTTCCTTTTAAGGACTAAAGATCATGAGCATAATGTTGGTAAATGCCAGCGTTGCGGAACAACAATTGAACCGTTGCTTTCCGAACAATGGTTTGTAAAAATGAAACCGCTTGCGCAAGAAGCAATAAAGGCTGTTCATGATGGCAGAATTAAGTTTATTCCTGAAAGATGGGAAAAAAATTATCTTGGATGGATGGAAAATATCAGAGACTGGTGTATTTCTCGTCAACTGTGGTGGGGACATCAAATTCCTGCATATCATAATAAACAAACAGGGGAAATGATTGTAGCAAAAGAAAATCCGGATCCAAATCTTTGGGAGCAAGAAACGGATGTACTTGATACTTGGTTCTCATCAGGGTTATGGCCATTTAGTACGATGGGTTGGCCAAATACTGAGAGTGAAGATTTCAAAAAATTCTATCCAACAACTACTTTAGTTACCGGGTTTGATATTATTTTCTTCTGGGTTGCAAGAATGATCACAATGGGACTTGAATTTACAGGTAAGGCCCCGTTTTCAACCGTTTATATTCATGGTTTGATTCGTGATGAAAAGGGCCAAAAGATGTCTAAATCAAAAGGCAACACAATTGATCCTGTTGTTATTATTGATAAATACGGCTGTGATGCGCTGAGATTCACTATGACTTCATTGTGTACTTATGGCGGTCAGGATATAAAAATTAGTGATGAAAGATTTGAATACGGAAGAAATTTTGCCAATAAAATCTGGAATGCATCAAGGTTTGTATTAATGAATCTTGACGGAGTTGATGATAATGAAATTAATTTTAGCAGCCTGACTATTGCAGATAAGTGGATTTTAGATAAATTAAATAGTGTTGCTAATGAAGTTAATGAAGATATTAAGTCATACAGAATCGGTGAAACCGCCCATGTTCTTTATGATTTCTTCTGGAATTCATATTGCGACTGGTATGTTGAAATTGCAAAAATTCAACTGCAGGATGATTCTTTAAAACTAAATACTCAAAGAGTATTAAGATATGTTCTTGATATGTCTTTGAGATTGTTACATCCTATAATGCCTCACATTACTGAAAAGGTATGGCAATTAATACCTCAAAAGACGGATACAAAAGCCATTATGCTTGCAAAATTCCCTATTTCCAGTGAAAACTTAGTATTTTCAAAAGAAGCAAAAGAAATGGAGCTTGTTTTTGAGACAATTTCGTCATTAAGAAATGTTCGTCAGAGTTTCAACATTCCTTTATCACTGAATTTCGACATTGAAATTCATGCTTCTAAGGACGAAGAGCCGATTTTCAAAGAAATAGAAAGTTATATTAAAAGAATGGCAAAAGTTGGGAATATAACATATTCTGATTCTGAAACTCAGATTAAAAAGTCTGCCAGTGCAGTTGTTTCGGCTTCAAAAATTATTATTCCGCTTGAAAATTTAATTGACTTTAATCAAGAAATTGCAAGACAAAACAAAAAACTCGAGAAACTTTCCGGTGAAAGAAAGTCACTTGAAGGAAGAATTAATAACCCTAAATTTGTATCAAATGCTCCTGCAGACTTGATTAAACAGACTAGGGAAAGAATTGATGAAATTCTTCTTCAGGAAGAATCGATAAAGGATCTTATTAAATCTTTGTCATAATTTGTTGAAAAAAATAATAACAAACCTTGCCCATTTTTTGTGCAAGGTTTGTTTTGTTTATAAAACTTTACAAGAATTTGTTACAAACATTTACATATTCATATAAATTTGCTAGTATATCTTAGTAATATATGATGGTAGTTGTCAATTAAATTTGACGTGGAGTTTATTATGGCTGTAAAAAAAGGTGCATCTGAAGAAGATTTTGAAAAATTATTAGAACAGTATGATTACAAATTTAAAAAGGGCGACTTAGTAAAGGGCATTGTTGTTGGTGTAGATGGTCAAGGAGTTCTGGTTGATATAGGTGCAAAAACTACTGCGCTTGTCCCAAATTATGAAGCAGTTGATAAAGGTGAAAATATTGAAGACAAATTCCAAAAAGGGATGGAAGCAGAATTTCTGATAATTAGAGAAGAAGATGAAGACGGGCGCTTTTTACTTTCTAAGAAAAAAGTTGATTTTGCTTATGCCTGGAAGGATCTGGAAAAGGCAAAAGAAGCAGATGAAACTATTCTCGGTACTGTTGTAAATACGGTTAAGGGCGGTGTACTTGTTGAAGTTGCCGGGGTCCGTGGTTTTATTCCTTCGAGTCAATTAAGAGTTAAGGAAAGTGATTTAGAGGCAGGTGCAAAAATAGAAGTTAAAATTCTGACACTTGATGTTCAGCAAAATAATTTTATTTTATCCAATAAGAAAGTTTATGATGACTCAATTCAGGAAAGCAAAAACAACATATTCTCGCAGGTTGAAGTCGGGCAAATTGTAAAAGGTGAAGTCGTAAGGATTACGGATTTTGGAGCCTTTGTTGATATCGGCGGAGTAGATGGTTTATTGCCGTTGTCTCAGTTATCATGGCGTTGGATTGATCATCCGACAGATGTATTGCATGTAGGGGATAAGATTGATGCTGAAATTATTTTGATAGACCATGATAAACAGCGTATATCTTTAAGTTTGAAAAAGCTTGAGCCGGATCCGTGGATTGAAGCAGAAAAGAATATAAAAGAAGGCGAAGAAGTGGAAGGTACAATTACACGTCTGAAATATTTTGGTGCATTCGTTGAAGTATTCCCGGGAGTTGAAGCGCTTTTGCCGCATGATGAAGTGATAGAGTACCAAAATGAAAATAAAAATATTCTTCAGGTCGGTGATAAAATTAAAACTAATATAATTAAATTTAACCCCGCTGACCGAAGAATTGCTTTATCTATCCATCAGCAGGTTTCAGATTCTGATTCAAAAAGTTAGGAATAAAAATTTAATGATTATACTGATAAAGATTCGAATGGTAAATTCGAATCTTTTTTGTTGACTTTTGATAAATAATTATTAAATATATCATACATTTAGATGTTTATTGCATCTTCGAAATCATACATAATATGGTAGAAAGAGTAGTAGACATGCCATTCCGTTACAGATTGCAAAAAGTTTTGGATTTCAGAATTAACCAAAAAGAAGAACAGTTGATGAGAGTTCAAAAAGCACAGGCAGCTGTAAACAAAGCGGAAGATGATATTGCAAAGAATAATCAGGCAATAGTTGATGCTAAGAATGGAATGCGCACTGCTGACCCTTCACTATATGACTATTATGACAAGTTTCTTAAACACCTGTATGAAGAAGCTGAAAGATTAGAGCAAGTAAGACAAGAGCTTCAGGAAATATTAGATGAAGAAATAAGAAAACTTGTAAAATGCGAACAAAATGTAAAAGTTTTGGAAAAACACAAAGATAAAAACAAAGAGATATACTTGCAGGAAGAAAAATCAGAAGAGTTAAAACGTTTTTCCGAACTGGGTGTAACAAGATTTTACAGAAATAAGGTAGAAAATTCACAACAATAAAGGTAGATATTATGGGTATAGAAGCAACATCAACATCATCGGATACGTCATTTAAAGAGGAAATGTCTAAAGTATCTCAGAGCGAGGATAAAAAAGAGGCAAAAACATCTGACAAAAAATCTGAACCATCAAGTGATAAAAAAGCAGATAATAAAACTGATAATAAGTTATCTGTGTCAAAAAATGACGGCAAAGAACTACAAACTGTGCAAAATAAAGATATAATAAACAGCCAAGATATTTTATTAAATGGTCAGTTTTCTGTTGATAACGCTAATATGATGTTGTCAAATAATATCGCACAAATGATTGAAAATACCGTATCTGTAAATGATGCAAGTTTAAAAAATTGGACTTTTAGTTTTGGAAATGATGCAAAATCAAGTTTAAAAATGAATGAATCTGATGCTGATTTCTTTATCAATCTTACGCAAAATGAGAATGTAAATGTTCAGTCAATTACAGCT
>CACXAK010000011.1 GCA_902765655.1 uncultured bacterium
GATGAGTGAAGTAGAAGATATAAAATTGCAAAGAGAAAAGCTCAAAGAAGAAGCAAGACAAATAAAAATACAAAAACAAGAAGAACAACAAAAATTAAAAGAAGCTGCAAGAATTGAAAGGCAAAAGCAAAAAGAAGCGATTTTGCAGGCAAAAGAAGCTGCAAAATTGGAAAAACAAAACCAAAAAGAGGCAGCATTGAAATTAAAAGAGGAAGCAAAACTGCAAAAAGAGCAGGCAAAGGCAGAAGCACTTAAAATAAAAGAAGAAGAAAAGCTGAAAAAACAACAAGCAAAAGCAGAGCAGCAAAAATTAAAACAAGAAGCAAAACAAGCAAAAGCTGCCGCTGCTGAAAAGATTAAACTTGAAAAAATTCAGGCGAAGACGGAACAAAAAAAGGATGAAGTAAAAATTAATCAGTTAAAATCCAAAATGATTCAAGAAAAATCAAATTCTTCTGAAACTGTAGAGAAAACTAAAAAAGAAAAATTAAGTTTTAAAGAAAAAATACAACAATTTAAATCCAAGTTAAAATCTTCAAAGGACACAGCAAATACAGATTCAAACAAGGGTTCAAAAAAAGTAATAAAACAAATAAATTCAAAAACAAAAGATACTGAATAATAGTAATAAAAAGGATGCCTTTATGGCATCCTTTAAATATAATTAAATTTTATCAAAACCTGTATATTTTCTTAAAACTTCAGGAATAATAATTGTTCCGTCCGCCTGTTGGAAGTTTTCAATAATAGCTGCAAATGTTCTTCCGACTGCCAGACCTGAACCGTTTATTGTATGGACAAATCTTGTTTTTCCGGTTGCTTTATCTTTATAACGAATGTTTGCTCTGCGTGCTTGGTAGTCGCCATAATTTGAGCAGCTTGAAATTTCTTTGTAGGTATTATATGACGGTAACCAAACTTCCAAATCCCAGCATTTGTTTGCACTAAAACCAATATCTGCCGTGCATAATGCCACTTTTCTGTATGGTAAACCTAATAGCTGAAGCATTCTTTCTCCGTCTTGTGTTAATTTTTCGTGCTCTGATGGCGAATTTTCAGGAGTTGTATATTTTACCATTTCAACTTTATTAAATTGATGAACTCTTATTAAACCTCTTGTATCTTTTCCGGCGGAACCTGCTTCACGTCTGAAGCACGGAGTGTAAGCCGTCATGTATTTCGGTAAATCTTCTTCCGATAAAATTTCTCCGGCATAAATATTTGTAACGGGAACTTCTGCTGTCGGAATTAAGTATAAATCTTCATCTTCGCACTTATACATATCTTCTTTAAATTTAGGAAGCTGACCTGTACCTGTCATTGTTGCGGCATTTGCCATAAATGGTGGCAAAATTTCTTCGTAACCTTCATTTTCTGTATGCTGATCAAGGAAGAAATTTATAATAGCACGTTCTAATCTTGCACCCTTACCTCTGTACAAGGTGAATCTTGATTGTGAAAGTTTTACCCCTCTTTCAAAATCAACCAAACCTTTTTCTTCGCATATATCCCAATGTGCTTTCGGTTCAAAATCAAATTTTGTCGGTTCACCCCAGGTTGAAACCACAACATTATCATCTTCTGATGTTCCGATTGGAGTAGTTTCATCAGGAATATTTGGAATATGAAGAAGAACATTTCTTTGTTTTGCATCAAGCTCATTTTGTTTTTCTTCAAGTTCTTTTATTTCATCACCCAAAACGCGGACTTCTTCCTGAATAGCATCAGTATTTTCGCCGTTTTTCTTCATCATACCGATTTTTTGTGATTCGTTTTTGCGTTTTGCGCGCAATTCATCTGCCTGAGTTTGAATTTTTCTTCTTTCTTCGTCAATTTGCAATACTTCATCAATTGACCATTGCGGATTTCTTCTTTTTAAAAGTTCGTTTATTTTTTCGGGATTTTCCCTGATTAGTTTAATATCTAGCATATTTCCCTCTTTTCTATTAATATTTCGCAGTTCAATAATATTCTAAATATACCCTTTAATCAAGATTAATCTTAAAATTGACAAATAATACATATTTGCATATTATAATTTATCTATGCGCAGATGTTTTTGGGTTGATGAAAATTCTCAGATTTATAAAGATTATCATGATAATGAATGGGGAATGCCAAAGTATGATGATCATGAACTTTTTGAATTGTTAGTTTTAGAGTCATTTCAGGCGGGGTTGTCATGGATTACCGTTTTAAAAAAACGTGAAGCATTTCGTAAGGCGTTTGATAATTTTGATGTTAAAAAAGTTGCAAATTATGATGAAAATAAAATTAATGAATTGTTGCAGAATGAAGCAATTATAAGAAGCAGAGGAAAAATAAACAGTGCAGTTTCTAATGCAAAAATATTTATTCAAATACAAAAAGAATATGGTTCATTTTCAAAATATATCTGGGGTTTTACCGGTGGGAAAATAATTAAAAACAAAGATGATAAGTTTGAAGTATCTACCCCTTTGTCGGACAAAATATCAAAAGATCTTAAAAAACGCGGAATGAAATATGTCGGAACCGTTATTATATATTCATATTTGCAATCAATAGGTATTGTAGATGATCATGAAACAACTTGTTTCAAATATTAAATTTTACTTTTAATATTCTGAAAATTGTGTTAAAATCTAGCCATGGAATAGGGGAATAGATTATGGATGTTAAAGCAGTAATAATTGTTATAGATTCAATGGGGATAGGGGCAATGGATGATTGTGCCGAATTTGGTGATATCCCGGAATGTAATACATTAAAGCATGTATGTGAATTTAATAACGGGTTGAATGTTCCGAATATGGAGGCCCTTGGGCTTGGGCATCTTGGGGACTTCAAGGGAATTGCAAAAGTTGAGCATCAAAAAGGTTACTGTGCAACATTGATTGAAAAATCAAAGGGAAAAGATACAACAACAGGTCACTGGGAAATAGCGGGGCTTGTATCTGATAAGCCGTTTGCAACATTCCCTGACGGATTTCCAAAAGAACTTATAGATAAATTTATTGAAGAAACAGGATGCGGTGGTGTTTTGGCAAATATACCCGCAAGCGGAACTAAAATTATTGAAGAATTGAATGAAGAACATCATAAAACAAAATTTCCGATTGTGTATACATCTGCTGACAGTGTGTTTCAAATTGCACTTGACACGGATATGATTCCGCTTGAAACACTTTATAAATGGTGTGAAATTGCAAGGAAATTGCTTGATGATGGCGGATATAATGTTGCAAGGGTAATTGCACGTCCGTATAAAGTTATTGACGGCAAGCCGACAAGAATTTCAAAAGACAGACGTGATTATTCAATGGTGCCAAAACGTACCCTTTTAAATGAATTAAAAGAACGTGGGGATAAAGTTGTAGCTATCGGCAAAATTGAAGATATATTTTCCAAATCCGGCATAACTCATGCAATTCATACCGGTTCTAATAAAGAAGGTCTTGAATTAACTCTTAAGGCCGTTAAAGGGGAATTACCGCTTGAAGATATTGCTTATGAAAAAGGCAAAGAATATAATGATAAAACTTTAATATTTACAAATCTTGTTGATACGGATATGCTTTACGGACACAGAAATGATGCGGCAGGATACGGTAAGGCGATTGAAGAAATTGACACTTATATTGCTCCTATCATTGAAGCCATGAAAGAATATGATGCACTTATAATCACAGCTGATCATGGTTGTGACCCTTGTGTACCGGGTACAGATCATACCAGAGAAAAAGTTCCGTTTTTGTTCTACGGTAAAAAGACTGTCCCGAAAACAGGCGGTGAAAATCTCGGTGAAATTACAGGTTTTGATTATATAGTTCAAAATATAAAAGATACTTTATAGATTAAAGACGGGTATTGTCAAAAAAAATATTTAGAATAAAGAATAATTTGCTTTATACCAATTTGTCACTGTTATTCAATAGTGTCTGAAAAGAGGAATTTTCAGGTAATATATAAACTTTTATAATACTCCTTGATTTAGATTTAAATCAAAGGAGAAATATAAATGGCAAATTTAAAAGAAAAGATTTTAAAATCACTAAAAAACACTAAACAAATAGAGCCAACATTAAACACTCTATCAAAATCACAAGAAAATTTACTTAAAAACTATTCTAATCCTGTTTTTAACCAAAAGGATAAGGGCAAATTACTAAAGTCTTATACTAATTTGCAAGATGTGGGTAAATCTTTATATCGGTATGGCGCATTGCTGGATAATAATTATTATGCAGATGCAAAAGAAGAAAAGGAAGATATTGAAAACGTCATATTAAAAGGCGGATTGAGTTATTATCATTATGTTTGGCATTCAGAAAATGGTGAAAGCACTTGTGATGAATGCAAAAAACTTGATGGACAAATTTTTGAAATGGGAGAAGAAGTTCCGGAAAGACCGCACCCTAATTGTCAATGCTACGTTGAGATTGTTGAATATGAAGATGAAAATTCTGCTCCTGAACCAAGCGAGGATAAAGAACCTTGTGATTGTCTTGATGATTTACCAACACAATTTGCTAATTTAGTTGATGAAGCAAAAAGATTACAAAATAATATCAAAGATATGATTAAAAAGTTATTTAGTAAAATAAAAACAAGAGCAGGTAAATTATACGAAGATGCTTGTCAAAAGATACTCGAGGAGGCTGCTACATGGGACAATGCGGCAGGCGATTTTGCAAGGAACTATAATGATATGGTAAGTGCGGATACTATTAATGCGGATAAATATTTTCATTCAAAAGCAAATTGTCAAGCTACACAACGAGGTGGAGCTGGGGAAGTTTTAGCAGAAGCCATAAGTTTATTAAGAGAACTTGAGGAAGGTACACGAAAAGTTCTTTTTGAAGGGGCTGATTTAATTGAACAAATTGAAGATGCTAATCGTGATATGGAAGCTAATAAATACGGCCGTGAACAAGGAAAAATGAATCCGAACGAAGCTTGTGAAATTTTAATAGATATATTAAGACCAAATGGTTTGCCAGATAAATATTAATAATGTATTATACGAATATGAAAGTACTATTTGTAATTTTAACTCTAGTTATATCATTATTTTTGTTAAATGGATATTTTATTTCAAATACCAATTGGTCAAATATAGATTCTTGTCTTGATAAAGGTTATTGCTGGGATTATATCCGAAATCGATGTGAGGAAAAAGATCAAGGTTTTTGTGTAAAAAATGAACAAGATTGCATAAACAGACATGGCAAATGGTTAGATGATAAAAAATATTGTTCATTATAATAAAGGGTTGACTATTTCAGTAAAAAGTATCCATTCTGTTATTCCCAAAGTAATTATTAAAATTTGTATATGAAGAAGCCCATGTAATAAAATCTATTGTTGAAAATTACAACCTAACTCTTTCAAGTAAATAGGTCTGGTTCTAACCCGACAAAAACTTTATTAATCATCCTAAAGATAACAGTTATTGTAAATATTTTGATAAATATATTTTAAAAACAGAATGTGGAAATTTTTTTAAATTTGTTATATAATGTTTTTGCGAATTTATTTCGCGTGGTTAAATAAAAATAAGGAGAAATTAAAATGGCAGTTACAATTAGTGATTCATGTATTGCATGCGGTGCTTGCGAATCAATTTGTTCAGATGTATTTTCAATCGAAGATAAGGCAGTTGTAAATGAAGCTGCAGTTGCTGATAACATTGACAGCGTAAAAGAAGCAGCTGATGCTTGCCCTGTTGGTGCTATCGAAGTTGAATAATTAAAAAAGTTCAAATACTATACAAAATAACCGATTTTCAAATGAAAATCGGTTATTTTATTGAATTACTTTTTTAATATTGATTTACTCCTGAAGGGAATTTGAATTTTATGCCGTAATTATTCGGAGATCCCATAATAGTGTATAGAGCTTTAAAACCGTTGAAATCTCCACCCTGAGAATTTTTTGTATATTGGAATCTGTACGGGAATGTCCCGCTGACAAATTCTTCACTTGCAGTACAGCTGTTTGATCCGGCATTAACAATACAAGACATACCCTGACCATATGTACCGCAACCGACGCCGCTTGAAGGACAATTTCTTATGAATTTTAATTCTAAATTGACCGGTAAAGTTTTATCCAATGTTGATTGTGCCGTAATTTTAGTTTTGCCCCAGTTCCCGCTGTCTTTAGGTTTTTCAGCATTTACATAGAATTTTGTTGTGACTGTAACGACTTCATTATTGCATATCGGAACCTGAGCGCGAACTTCTGCATGGTCACAGCATTTATCTCCATGTTGTATGGAATTTAATTTGGTAAGACAACATTCTTTAGAATATGGTTGAGCACAAACATTACAAATAGCTGTCCCATGCCATTTATGACCTTCCTGACAACACGCGTCTGCTGCACTTTCAGGTTTTGTGTAAGTGCATGGATCGCATGCTTCAGTTCCGACCCAGCCTGATCCTGATTCTTCACTGCAGCAATAGTCATCTGCGCTTGTTGGTGTCGATGTGCAGGAATTACAAATATTTGAACTTTTCCATTTTGAGTCGTTGCAGCAAAAATCATCAGGACTTGTTGGCGGTTGTGTGCATTCAGCGTTTTTTGTTCCTGTATCTTGAGTATCACAGACTGCTTCTTCTTTCCCGACAAGTTTTTTATCTGTTCTTACCGCTAATGTTGCCCAGCAGTCGAGAATTTGAATTCTGCCTCTTGCAAATATTCTCATAGTATATTTATCAAATCCGTGTTTGCGGTTTTTATCCGTGCAATTACCTGATACATTCGATTGTCCGCAATTAGGATCTTTATCTCCGTTCACGTCAACAGTCAACAAAACATATGAATCCGGATCATTATTGGCAAAGCTGAAATTTGAAAATTTCCACACAATTCCGTCTTTTGTTTTAAAGGTTTTATTGTTAAAATCAACATCTCCTTTAATATCAAGTTTATCCGTAAAGAGTGTAATTAATTTTTTTTCTGAATTTTCATTTGTTTGTGAACTCTGATTTTCTTCTCCTCCCCATTTTTTACACCTGGCATATCCGTATCCGTCATCAAGTCCTACGCGAGAATTTAATTTGGGATAACAATAACTGTCATTCATCAAATCGCTTATAACCATTTCAGTTGCGTAAAATGCTCTTTTTGCCATTAATACATTCTGGTCAGGCATCAAATTAAAAATGATAGGCATTACTATTGCTGTTAAAACCCCGATTACGCCAAGCGCAATTAACAATTCAGACAGAGTAAATGCTTTTCTTTTTATATCTTTCATAAATCCTGACATAATAACCCCATGTATTTATATATATAATTTTACATTATTTTATTTCCAAGTGCAATATAGGGATAATAAAAAAGACCATAAAATATGTGGTCTTTTTATGTGATTTATAAGATTTTCGTATATGTATTTTATTTGTTGCTGTTCTTTTGGAGTTCATCAAGTTCTTTGTTTAATTTGCTTAAATCTTCTGCTTTATCAACGGCTTTTGCAAGAAAATCAAATGTATATCTATCATCTTGAGAATATGTTGTTGTTGCATCATATCCAAAATTCAATTTTCTGTCTTCAACCCTTGCAAATAATTTGGTAGATTCAAGTTTTCCGTCTACTATTACGTGAATAGGATTTTTTTCTGATTGGGCAATTAATGGTTTTACTTCTTTTACAAATGAATCCACATTATTACCAACACGGTTGATAATTTGTGATTTGAGTACTTGCATAGCACTATCGGTAAACCGGATTGCACCGAATGTTGGGGTTTGTCTGTAATTTTGTTCATTTCTGTAACTGACAGAATTAATATTCATCAGGGAACTCCTTTCAATATTGTTTATAACTTTCGCATACATGAAAAAGTGTGAAAATAATAGTTGCTTAATAAGTAAAAAATATTAAGAAAATTTTACATTAAACTATTTCTTTTTGTACTGTTTTTATTTCGGAATTTTCACTGCAAACAGGGATTGCAAAATAAAAACTTGAGCCGTTGCCTTCTTCACTTTCGCACCAGAGAGCGCCTTTATGTGCTTTCACCATACCTTTAACAATAGGCAGTCCCAAACCTGTTCCGCCGACCTTTCTGGTCAGGGAATTTTCAATTTGTGAAAACATTTCAAAAGCTTTCAGAATATTTTCATCCTTCATTCCGATTCCTTCATCTATAACGCTAACCACAATATAATCCCCTTTTAAAGATTTAATTTCGTCTTCAAAATATTTGCATGGTGTAATTTCTGAGGAATTAAGAAGTTCGGATTTTATTGTAATATGTTTATTTTCCGGTGTAAATTTGATTGCATTTGAAACCAAATTTGTTAATATTTGTTCTAATCTTTGGCTATCGCCATAAATATCCGGAAGATTTTCCTGTTCTTCTGCGTGAAACCCAATGTTATTTTCTTTGGCAACATTGATAAAATTACTTTTTACATTTTCAATAATGCTGTGGATATTCATTTTTTTGTATTTAAAAATCATCATTCCCGCTTCGATTTTATTTAAATCGAGAATGTCGTTAATTATGTTAATGAGCTGACTTACATTTCTTTTTGCCATGTCAAGAAAATGTATTCCGTCTTTGTTAAATTCGCCGCATCTCCCGCTTGAAAGAATAGATAAAGCATTCTTCAGCGGTGTAAGCGGAGTCCTTAATTCATGAGATACAATTGAAACGAAATTTGATTTAATTCTTTCTAATTTTTCAAGTTCAATATTTTTTTCTTTAATTTCTTTATATAAACCTGCACTTTTCAACGGTAAAGAAACCTGTCTGACAATAGTTTGAAAGTATGCTACATCATCAGAGGTGAAAGCTTTATTTCTGAAAATTTCTATACATCCAAAGAACTGATCACCCAAATCAATAGGTGCAAACATATTGTCATATTGAAATATTGAAAAAGTGAATTTTTCATGAGGGTTTTTTATATCTTTTACAATTTTTAATTTTGTATCATCTATTTCAAACGGAATTTCTTTATTTTCAAATAACGATTTGTAATTCAAAACGGCTCTGAATTTTAATGCATTTATCAATTCTTCCGATACATCATATAAAGAGTGAATGATTAAAACCGGTTCATTTTCAAAACCAAAAGAAATTGTGCATGATAAATCAAAGCTCAGGGATCTTTCCAGACCGTCTGTCATATATGTTAAAAGATTTTTTATATCAAGAGTGCCGGAAAATTGTGAACTCGTATTGTATAAAACATTGAGTCTGTATAAACTTTCTTTCATATCTGCATTTCGTGTTGTCAGTTTATCAAGTTTTGATTTTGTTTTGATGCAGGTATTAATAATGTTTAAAATCATATTATTTGAATAATTATCGCAAATATATCCGTTCACATCAGACAGAATGTCATTATCAATGTTATCCGGAGGAGTGAGCAGTATAATTTGAGCATTTTCATATACGTTTTTTACGCCCTGAATAATTTGTTTTAAATTACCTGAACAATTGCGGTTGTCAATTAAATAAATATCATAAGCATTGTCATTTATGCCGGAAAGTAATTCATTTTCTGTTGTGCATACTGCAAAATTGAAAAATTTCCCCTCAGATAATTGTGAATATTTTTCTATAACAGAATTATTTTCACTAAAAATTAATACCTTACTCATAATTATATTTTATAATTTGTATATTTTTTGGCAAATTGTAAATATAAAATGATTTTCTTGTTTATGATATGATAATTTTGCTTATAAAAATTGAAAAGAGGAAATTAAAATGGCAGAAATTCAGGAAATAGCAAAGGAAGCAGGTTCTTCGCAAGACAGAATCCGCCAAATCAGAGTCGAAAAAGCAAATAATTTAAGAGAAAGAGGATTAAATCCTTATCCTTATAAATACGAAAAAACAATAATGGCGCAGGAATTGCAGAATAAATATACTGAACTTCCTGTTGGGGAAGAAACATCTGACAGTTACAAAGTGGCAGGTCGTGTAATGGCTGTTCGTAACAGCGGAATGTTTATTGACCTTGTTGATGCATCAGGCAAAATTCAGGTATTTTCTCACAAGGAAAATTTGGATGAAGAAAATTTAAAAACGCTAAAAACAGTGGATATAGGTGATATTGTAGGTTTTGAAGGTACAGTTCGCCGAACACCAAGAGGTGAGCTTACCATCAAGTCAACTTCTTTGGAAATTTTATCTAAATCGCTATTGCCGTTACCTGAAAAATTCCATGGCTTGACTGATGTTGAAACAAAATATCGTCAAAGATATGTTGATATGATTACAAACGAAGATGTTCGTAAAACTTTCCAAAAAAGAAGTTTAATAATACAAAAAATCAGAGAATTTTTGATTTCAAAGGGTTTTATGGAAGTTGAAACTCCAATGCTTCACCCGCAAGCAGGCGGAGCGAATGCAAAACCGTTTATTACTCACCACAATACACTCGATATGGATATGTATTTGAGAATTGCTCCTGAACTATATCTTAAACGTCTTATGGTTGGCGGTGTGAGTGAAAAAATCTTTGAAATTAATCGTTCATTCAGAAATGAAGGTATTGATACCCGTCATAATCCTGAATTTACAATGATAGAGCTCTATCAGGCATATGTAGATTATTATGATATGATGGATTTGATTGAAGAACTTGTTGCTTATGTTGCAAATGAAGTTCTTGGTACAACAAAAATTAAGTATGGCGAAAATGAAATTGATTTAACTCCGCCTTGGGACAGAAAAACCATGCTTGGCGCAGTTGAAGAAGCAACAGGAATTGATTTTAACAAAATCGAAACTTTTGAAGATGCTGTAAAAACTGCCCAAACACTTCATATTGATACAGAAGAATGTTCAAATTGGGGTCAGGTTGTTGAAAAAGTATTTGAAGAAAAAGTTGAACCGACACTGATTCAGCCGATTCACATTTATGATTATCCTCGTGATATTTCACCATTGGCAAAAGTTCACAGGGATAATCCGCGTTTGACTGAAAGATTTGAAACAAGAATTAATGGCTGGGAAATCGATAATGCGTTCTCGGAATTAACAGATCCAATTGACCAAAGAGCAAGATTTGAAGCGCAAATGCAGGCAAAAGCTCAGGGCGATGATGAAGCAATGCCAATTGATGAAGATTATATCTGTGCATTAGAACATGGTGTTCCTCCGATGGGCGGCTTAGGTATGGGTATTGACAGATTGGTTATGCTTTTAACTGATTCTCCATCAATTCGTGATGTTATTGCATTCCCGACATTGAAGAAAAAAGACTAATATTGTAATTTATGTGCAAAAACCGATTTTAAAATTTTGAATAATGTTCAGAATATCAAAATCGGTTTTTGTTAATTAATAGCAAAAAATTTTATTATATGTTTTAAGGATTTTATTAAAATTAAAGGAGTTTAAACTATGCAGGTTCAGCGTGTAAGTAATCAAAATTTTGGTATGGCTTTGAAATGTAATCCAAATATGTCACAAATTCAGGTTGGTATCGCATTAAAACATGGTTTCAGAAAAACAATGAAAGCCGATGAAATATTAAAACAACTTTCTGAAAATAAGGCATTAACAGAATTATCTTTAGTACGCACAGGTAATAAATCTAAATTAAAAGCTGTTGTAGGAGACAAAGTTTTTATAGAAAATTGGTTTAATAGTCCTTACCGGGTGCTGAAGAAAGCATTAAAGGCGTCAAAAGAACAAAGCAGTATAGAACTTATTGCAAATGTAATAAAAACTCTGTCAAAAGATATGGATTAAAAACACAGAAATGCCGCAATCTTCACGAGTTGCGGCTTTTGAAAGGATTACAATAAACACGAGAAATTTTATTAATTAATATAACATTCAAGTAGTTCACTTCCGGTTGCTTTTAATTTTTTCAGTGCTCTTAATTCTGTCTGGCGAATACATTCTTTTGTTACCCCATAAATATTGCCGATTTCTTCAAGGGTATATCTTTCACTGTCATCAAGCCCGAAACGCATTCTGACAACATCTCTTTCTCTTTCTTTTAATGTTGAAATGACATTGTTAATATCGTTTTTTAAAGATTGGTATTCTACATTTTCACTGATTAATGCTTTGTCATCTGCCAATATATCTGCAACATTCAGTTCTTTTCCGTCGTTTTTTTCAATGCCGTTTTCAATAGAAACAGTTTTTGTGTATGCGGATAAAAACATTTCAATTTTTTCCGGAGCAACTTTCATTTCTTTTGCTACATCTTCAACTTTGACCTGATTATTTGTTGATTGCTCCATTTGGTATTTTATTTTTGAATATTTAGATAATGTTTCCTGAATATATACAGGAATTTTCATACAGTGTGATTGCTCTGAAATTGCTTTGAACATTGCCTGTTTAATCCACCATCCTGCATAGGTGGCAAATTTGTAGCCGAGTTTGTAATTGAATTTTTCAGCCGCGACCATAAGCCCCAAATTACCTTCCTGAATTAAATCTACAAAAGGTAATCCGGACATGTGGATTGTTTTTCTTGCAATTGTTACAACAAGTTTTAAATTCGCTCTGATAAGCTCTTGTTTTGCGCTGTTATCACCATTTTCTATTCTTTTGCATAATTCTTTTTCTTCTTCTATTGAAAGCTGTGGGTAAGATGAGATTTCTCTGAGGTATGTGTTTAGTTCATCATTTTCATTTCTTTCTACGCTTCTTCTTTCTACACCTTGATAGCAATTTTTCATGCGAATAACTTTTTCATCATTGCTCATAAAATTAAACTCCTCTTATTTTTACAACACAAATCCCACGACACTATATGCCGCACATGGGGTAACACGAGATACTTCTTTTGGGTATATATTTAGTATATACTATGATATATATTTTCTCAAGTCATGTATTAAGAATTATTAAAAATAATTTACAAAAGTTTTTGAAATAAATATAAAAAATATGTTTGTAATAATATTAAATAGTATTTATTAAACGGAGGAAAAAACATGAGTTCAGAGAATTTTGATTGCAAATATGCATTAAAAATAGGTTTGTTAACTTTAGTTGCTGCAGCTACAACATTCAGTGCTGTAACAAGTTATCAGGTAAAAGGTTTATTATCAAACGGTGCAGCACCTGCCGGTGCTCCTGCTGCAGAAGCTCCTGCTCCTGCTGAAGCCCCTGCTGCTGATCAACCAACCAAAAAACCGTCAGATTACCATTTTGGTATTCCTTACGAAAAAGCTGTTAAGGCAAAAAAACCTATGATAGTTTTATTCTATGCTGATTGGTGCGGTTTCTGTGTAAGATTCATGCCAATTTACGAAGAACTTTATAAAAATCACAAAAATCAGTTTAATTTCGTAAAAGTTAACGTTGAAGACAAAAAATATGAAGCTGCTGTTAAAAAATACGAAATTGCTGCATTCCCGACAGTATTCATGGTTAATACAAAAACTGACAAACGTGAACAGTTGAAAAATGAAAACTTCGGCGATATGAGCAAATTAGATGAGCTTATGAATGATTTTTATAATAAAAATAAATAATTTTTAATGCGTTCGTATAAAAAGACCTTTCATTTTGAAAGGTCTTTTTTTGTAAGTGTTGAATAATAATTTTTATGATGTATAATAAATTTGTTTCTGCTTATATATCACAAAATATAAAACCAGATAAGTAGTAGCGGGGGATATTCATAGATTCCATTTTAAATAAAAAGCTTAACATTTATTAATATTTAATAAATTTATAGCAATTTTTAAATTGATTTGGTTTCTATATATATGGAAGGTTTATAGGTAGTATGAAAGTAGATATTGTAAATCAGAATTGTCAGGTAGGTTTGACTGCGCATAATAATAATGTGCAAAGTCATAAACATGCTCAAAGCCGTGCATACTTGGGTGCATCTCCGGCATTTACAGGTGCTAAGTTATCAGAAATTCAAAAACTGATACTGAAAATGATGCCTAAAGGAGAGCAACGCTGGTTTAATGTCTTGAATAAAATTCAGGATTTTTCCAAAGGTGAAATGGGTGGTATAGTTATTACGGCTGCCGGTACAGGTTTAGTTGCACCGTTACCGATTGCATTCAATCCTTTTGTAAAAGCAAAACCTGATGCAACTGAAGAAGAAAAAGCTGAAGTTAGCCGAACTAAGCAATATACTGCTTGGAGGCAGCCGATTTCCGCTGTTTTGGCAATTTTAATTCAGGCAAGTGTTCAAAAACCTATAGATAAGTTCTTGCAGAATTTGACTAATGACAAAGATACTGCGAATATATTTAAGTCAAAAGTATTAAATCAATTTAGGTCAAAAGTATTAAATCAAGCATCATTGAATGATGAAAAATATCTTGAGCGTAAAATCAGAAAAAGCAAAATGGCTATTGAAGGTCTTGAATTAGATGGTAAAAAAGTCAAAATATATGCAAAGGATATTGAACAATTAATTCAAGATAAGAAAATTCATCTTGAAGATATTGAGTTAAAAGATGATAATGGCGTTTTGATTAAAGACGAAAAAGGGAATATAAAAACCCGCAAGGAAACGGTAGAAGAAGCTAAAGAAAGAATAATATTAAAAGAAAAAGAAAGAATTATAACAAAACAAAAAAATGCAATAATTGAAAGTCTTAAAAAAGACGGTACCATTAAAATGGGTAAATATTTGATAAAAGATGCTGATGTTGCTCGGGTTGTTAATAATAATATTGATGATTATATAAGAGCCGCAAAAGATTTGAGAATCCCAACAGAAAAATTAAAAGCTCATGCTTGGGATGGTGCTGACTTTATAGAAAATGAAACTGAGCTGAGAAAAATTTTAGGCAAAGATAAACTTGATGCATTACCAAAAATTTCTTCCGGTTCAAAAGATATAGATCCAAGTGCTCTTAAAGAATATTTAGAAAACC
>CACXAK010000012.1 GCA_902765655.1 uncultured bacterium
ATGAAAAATCAGATACAATGTTTGTTCCGCAAAATATTATGGATAAAATGGAATCAACTTATACTCCAAAAACCGATTATTCTCAAAATTTTCAACAACATCAGATGTTTGAAGTCAAATCACCGATTGAAGAAAACGGGGATAAAATAATCGGTCAGTATAAAGATACATATATCCTGATTGAAACCGAAGAAGGGCTTGAAATTGTTGATCAGCACATTGCTGAAGAAAGATACAATTACGAAAAACTGCAAAATGACAAAGAAATCATTTCGCAAATGCTTTTTGTTTCCGATGTTATAGAAATTTCCGCATCGGAATGTGAACTTATAAGAGAAAATCTGGCAAAATTTGAAAGATACGGCTATGGAATAGAATTCGTCAGCGATAAAGAAATAATTTTCCGCAAAATACCGCAAATTCTTTCGAAAATAAACCCGAAAGACATTATTGCAGAAATTCTTCAAAATATAGAAGGGAATATTGATTCATTGGAAGAAAATATTCTCAAAACAACCGCCTGCAAAGCATCAGTCAAAGCAAATACACCGCTTACAATCTGGCAGATGCAGGAAATAATAAAAAAATGGAGAACAACAAAAATGCCGTACACTTGCCCGCACGGCAGACCTGTTTGCCATACTATTCCGCATAAAGAGCTTGCAGGATTTTTTCAGAGAGCAAAATAATTATGCAAACAATTAAAATTCAATGTCCGGCAAAAATTAATTTAAATCTTAAAGTCACAGGGAAACTTGAGGGCGGCTTTCATTCAATTGAAAGCATTATGCAAACTGTGAGTTTGTATGATTATTTAACTATTAATGTCGAAGATTCCGATAAAACAGAAATTATCTTATCAGGGAACAGCAGTGAAATTCCTTATGATGAACATAATTTGGTATATAAAGCCACTAAATTGTACTTAGATTATTCCGGAATTAAGAACAAAAAAATAAATATTTATATTGAAAAAAACATCCCGATTGCTGCGGGACTTGCAGGCGGAAGTACAGACGGAGCAGGGGTTTTATATGGATTAAACAAAATATTTTTATATTCAAAAGCAGAAAATTTAGACCAAATGTGTTCTAAACTCGGTTCAGATTTAAATGTTTGTCTGCATGGCGGAAGAATTTTGGCACAAGGCAGAGGAGAAATTACGACTCCGCTTGGATTTAAAGAATTTAATGTAAGTTTAATTAAACCTATTGGGCTTGGTATCAGTGCAAAAGAGGCGTATACAAAATTTTCGCAGAAAAATAATACACCCCCTACGGCACTTCGTGCCACTTCCCCCTTACAGGGGGCAGACAGGCGGAAGGATTTTGTTAATGATCTTGAATGGGCCATCATTGATGATTATCCGCAATTGCAATATATAAAACAAAAATATCCAAAATCCGTTATGACGGGCTCCGGCTCAACATATTTTATGATTGACGGAGAATTTGAACAGGAAGAAAGATATTGGGTTAAAAACGGATTAAAAGCCATAAATTTCGGGGTAAAAGAAAGTAATAAATAAACAGACCGCAAAGTATATCTTTGCGGTCTGTCCTCTTTTAAGATTATTGTTCTTTTATTATTGCTGATTATTTAATTCATCTGCACGTTTTTTAGCTCTTGCTTTTGCGCCATCGCCTGTATATGAATCAACAACTTTTTCACCATCGTGTGAGCCATCATGTTCTTTGCCTTCATATACTGTACCTCTTTCCTGAGCATCAGTTTTAGTAGGTCTGTATTTTATCTTTTTGCCGCCAATATGTTTTTTAGCTGCAGCATCTGATGGTTTAACTCCGTCAACTTCCGGCAACTCCAATACCTGGCCGACACGTAAGCTGTTAATATCTTTCAGCCCGTTTGCTTTTTTGATAGCTTCCATTGCCTTAAACGGATTAACTCCGGGATATTTGGCTCTTACAATGTTACCTAATATATCATTCTTTTCGACTTTATATGTATTATTACCGTCAGCATGATATTCCTTTTTAGGAGCCGGAGTTGGAGCAGGTGTTGGCGCCGGCGTTGGTGCAGGTGTTGGTTCCGGAGCAGGCGGAAGTTTTTTGAATTTATCCACTTCTGCCTTAATTGCATCCAAGTGAGCTAAAGCACTGCGCAATTCTCTTGTTGTCGGAGTTGTATTTTGTGAGCCGATATCATGATCCAACACCGCCACAATCAATGCTCTGTCAACTGCTTTATCACCTGTAATCTGACCTGCCATTTGAACTATCTGGTTACCGATATTTTTATTTTTATTTTTCTTAAATACATCAACATATGTAGCCATTTTTTGAGTTGTTGCTGCGCCTTTTACCGCACTGATTTCAGCAGGGGTTCTTGCTGCACCTGCCAAAAATGCCAACAATGGAGCCCCAACTAATGCTGCAGGTTTAAGAGCAGCTACTGCTGTACATGCTGCATCTGCAGTGGCAAATGCTTTTGCATGTGCCTCAGCATGAGCATTTGCGGTTGCAACTGCCTCATAGTATTCCGTTACGGATTGACCTGCAAAACGTTTATGGAATTCTTCACCGTTAGAGGCAACCCAGTCAATTTTTCCACCCGGAGTAGTAGCAGTAACTTCGCCATTTACAATTGTTGTTTGTGTTGCATCTGCTACAGCATCATCGACATCCATTTGTTCCGAATGAGCTTCAGCATGAGATTTGTTCTTGCTTAACAAGTAACTCAATCCCATTGTTGCAGCCACAGGAGCCGCTGCAACCAAACCGTTTACAAGACGTTTGCCAATCGGATGCGGAGCTTCAAAACCGTAAGTTTTGAATGCATGTCTGACCTGTGACATCGACATACCAGTTTCTTTTGCAACAATTTTTTGTTCGGTATAGTTTAGACGCATATCACCACCGGTGATGTCTATTAACGCATCCTGTACTTTTTTGGTATCAAGTTTATCTAAAGATATTTGGTTCCCATTTTCATCTTTAAACAGATTAGCAAGTTCTTTCCAAACAGCTCTTTCTTTTGGAGAACTCTCTTCGCCCAAATGACGTTCTGCAGTAGCTGCTAACTGTTGAAGTACCATTAAATCTTCATTGGTTGCTACTTTAATTGTTTTATCTTTATTTGCAGGGTTATCTTTAGCTGCTTTTGCAGAAGCTTCATCATAAAAGACTTCTCTGTTATAAAGTCTGTTATTTGCCTTTACATTTGCATTATATGCTCTTGTATCTCCACCGATACCTTTACCTTTAGATGCTTTATGCGCCTGTTTTACCTGAGAATATTCTTCTCTTGCTTCAGTTGCAGTCTGTGCAAGCTGCGAAGCACGTGTAGTCAAATCATTTACTTTATTTTGTGCAGCTTCAAGTTCTTGCTGAGTAATCTGACCTCTTGCATGTTTTGCACGTAATTCAATAAGTTCGGCATTAGCCTGTTTTAATTCTTTATTTAGTGCTTTCAAATCTTTTTTAGCTTGTTTTTTCTCTGCTTTTAATTCAGCTCTTTTTTCTTTTAATTCAGCACGAACTTCTTTCATTGTTTTACCGTCTTTTAATTCAATCCATTCGCCTGTTTTTTCATCATAATAACGAGCCATTCTTGCCTGTTCGGCATCTTTTTTGATTTTTTGCTGTTCTTCTTTAGGCGCTTTTATATCAAATGTAAAATCAGAAGTTGTTTTTTCTTTATCGCCTTCTTTGTATGTTATTTGATAAGCGGTTACATTACCATGATCAGTTTCAACACCTTTCTCCTGAACTTGTTTTTTAGCATTTGCAATTTCAGCAAGTTCAGCCTGTCTTGCCTGATCTTTTTTGGCTCTTTGATCAGCGGTCAATTCCTTATCATTAGGATTTGCCTGAACTGTAGTACCTTTCAGGTCTTTTACCGGCGGATGTTGAGCATCATATTTGTTCTTAAATAACTCAACAAACTCTTTGTAATTTTTGTAAGTTGTTGTCTTTCCTTGGTAAGTAACTGTTACTCGCCCTTTTGGGTCTGTTTTTGCTTCATACCCGATAGCACCTGTTGAATTCACACTCATGTTTTTGTCCTTTCTTTCTATTCGAAATTAATAATCATTCACCATAAACTAATAAACGTTTTTCTTATTTCAAAATTGACCTTTAATATTTACTTTGTATATACTGAGTATCTAAAATCTAAATATAACTTATGTTTTCAGTATGTAAAGAAATATTACAAGCCAATAATTTATTGTGGTTTACCTCTTACACAGTATTTCATTTTTCACCTTTCAAAATTTATAAAACTTCTACGCTAATCATGCTTTCGGCACATGTGAGCATGAACTTTAACATGTTCAGGGAAAATGTTAAGAAAGGTTTACAATAAATTAAAAATTACAGATTTTACCGTATTCACAATATTTACATGAATTCTTATTACAGGCGTACAAAGAATCTGAATCGATTAAACTGCATATATTAATTAATTCTTTTTCATATTTTTCTTTTAATTGTTCATTAAATTTAATCACGTAATTTTGCTTATTTTTTAAATCAATATATACAAAAGAAAGCGAATCATAATTTTTGATATATCTGTCGGCACACAGCAAATATATCATAGTTTGGGGGTCATATTCGGGATTTTGGGGAATTGAGCCGGTTTTATAATCTAAAATGTAATAATCATTTTCTTTATGCACAATTGCATCAAGCCGCCCGCCGAGCCAAAAGTCCGAAAGTTTTATACTCAGCGTAAATTCTGACTTTAAATAATTCATGTTATAAAAAGGATTTTCTTTCAATAACTCCCAAACTTCACGTTCTGAGTCATTCAATGCGGATTCAATGCGGTCAATTTTGATTTTTTGCAGGTAATAATTGGCAAGAGCGTGAACTTTTTTACCTTTTTCAAAAGCCAGTGAAGATTTTGGCATATTTATATTTTCGACATACTGAAAATAATACTTTTTCGGGCATGCCTGATATGTTTTTATCATATTTGGAGAAAAGCTGTTCATAACTGTATTTTACACAAAAAACTAAAACATATTAATTTTTTGACCAAGCATAACAGCAGGTGCATATTTGGGCAGGATATTTAAACAAGTTTCAATTTCTCTTTTACAATTAACTAAATCTTTGTTCCCATAATGAATATATGCTAAAAGATAATGAAGTTCCGGGTCATTGTATAATTTATCTTTTGCTTTATTCAGAAAAAACATGGCCGGCTCCATAATATTGTGTGCCCACAGAGCCCTGCCGATAAATTTATAACATTCAAGATTATAAAATGACATGTAATCCGCATATTTTAATATTTGCTGAACTATATCACCTTTGCAGTAAGTTATAAAAATATCCAAATCCGCCTCAAGAAAGTTTCTTATTTCAAAATATGTAGGAGGAATGGCAATTTTTTCTTCCTGCATTTGTAAAAGTATAAGTCCCCAATGCCCTCTTATATCAGCAGATTTTGCTTTTTCAAACTGTTCTTTTGCTTTAGCAAAATTATCAAGCACCATATAACAATAACCAGCTTCAACTGGGTAATTATGAGATTCAAAGTAATCACGACAACCCTTTAGTCTGCCTGATAAAAAGTCTTTCTTTACCTGCTCATATTTTGTAATCATTTTATATAAAATGCCTGCGTATGATTAAAAACCGGATTTTGAATCAGTATCTATAATACTTGGCATAACAGATTGCATCATCATCATTTGAACCAATTCCGGAGAAACATTTTCACCGTCTTTGGCTATTTGCGGAAGCAGACTGCTGATATCATCAGATGAATTGCTATCTCCGTAATCGCCAAACATCATTTTTATCTGATCTAATTCTTTTTTATTCTGAATGTATTCCGGGCTTTTTAAAATATCAGCCACGTCCATATTATCAGCCAACGCAAGTTTTATTGTTTCTTCTGATTCACTTTTTTTATTGCTGTCAAAATTTTTGATATCTCTTATATTCTGGAAATATTTACCCGGATTATTTCCGTCATCTTCATTAATTTGCTGCTGAAGATTTTTAAGCTGTTGTATTTTGTATTCTTTTTCAAGCTCAGGAGAAAAACCTGACCCGTACGGAGCATTAATAAATCTGTCAAGATCAGCATCCTGATTTTCAAATGGTAAATGAATTTTGTTATCATTTGCACCCTGATCATCAACAGGCACATCCGGACTTAATCTTTTCTGCAACTCATTAAGATTTCTATCAATTAATGCCTGAGGATCAACAGGAGTCAAACCACCGATATCCTGCGCCATTTCCCTGTACGGATAACGATATTCAGGCACGTTAACATTCTGAAAACATTTTGCATCATCTTCATTCCCGATAACACAATTTCTGCCGTTTGTTGCATATTTAACAATCATAGGGTTGTCATGCAAACTGATTACCTGCTCATAAGCAAGTATTGCATCTTCTTTTTTGCCGCATTTTGCGTAGCTCATTGCAAGGTAATAATAGCCCAGAGTATCATGCGGATGTAATTGGACATATGCTTCACACTCCTGCATACAACCTGCAAAATTACTCAAATGGTACTTTTCAATAATACTGTCTAAAGTCGGTTCTTTATAGAAATAAGGTCCTTTTCTCCAATTTCCTGTCCCGGTTCCGAAGACTTGCCTTGAGGACTGTCTTAAATAATCATTTCTTCTCACCGGTACTTGAACATCAACGGCAACTTCTCCGTTAATCGTTGTCGGAACTTCTTTTGGAGGTTTTTTATCTGATTTTACTTTTTTAATTTCTTGTGTTTTCTCTTTATTGTCATTATTTTCCACAGTTGCGGCAGGTGCTTCTTGTCTGTGAGTATCTGCGTATAAATCATAGTTTTTCAACGGATTAGCAAACCCGAATGATATCTGTGGGAACGCACTGCCCAACATCAAAGCTGCAATTAAAAGACTTATTCTTTTTTTCATTTTATTACCTCGCAAATGTGAGTGAATATTCTATATCAAGCATATTATATGATATATATTAATGCACGTCATAATCCATATGAATGATATTATTAATATATCCCAATTTTAATGTTGTTAAAACAAATTTCAAATAATAAAATTTGTAAATAACCCCTGCTAAGTATTTATTTTTATTTAAAAAAAATGTATAATCTTTACAAGAAGATGTTTTTATTCTAAAAATATCTTATATAAAGGACAGGTAAATTGCTTAATAATTTTGAAAGTTTCGACAATTCCGAAACAGCTGCAAAAAAAGATATAGTAATACAAGACAGAGTTGAGCTTTTGTCTGCTCATATGTATAAGCAGTTTCTGAATTATCAACACTCAACAGTGAATACAAACGAAATTTTTTCAAGAATGATTGATTGTCTTAATATAGTTTCTGAAAATATGAAACAATCATTCTCTTCACGCGGGGTTACCACTCAAAATATTTATGTTGAATCAGATTCTGTTAAATCGGTTTCAGTAATAAACATTTTGTGGAATACAATAAGTTTTACTACCCGTTGTAATTTCGAGCCGCAGGTATTGTCAAGAGATGACGGCAGAAATATTCCGTCTAACCGTATTATGGCACTAAAAGGAAATTATAACGAACTTATGCAGGGTGTAAAAAATCACGATGAAGAAATAACAAGGTTACTGGAAAATGAAATCGCATCTTTATATATTCCTCCTGATGAAACACAAAAATGTATATTCAAAGTGAAATACTCCGGACAGGAATTTACACTCAATCAAACAGATGCACCAAGAGAAGTTGTGTTAAAAGTTGTGGAAATTGTTTGCGGATCAAATGTTTACCACAAAGACGGATCAGTCAGAACGTTTACTGTTTAAATTAATAAATTGACTTGAGAGAAAAAATAATTAAGATGTTGTTGTAAAGGGTATTAGGCAGGTAATGAAATTAATTAACAAATTAAAAGCGTTTGAAAACCAATATGCTTACATGAAATGGGCAATGGGCGGTGAATACGGAAAAATTAAATATGTCGGGGAAGATTATGTTGAATTTGACATAATAGATGTTGATACAATGGCATATCAGGAAACCGTATTTATTGCTTCTCACTTGATACTTGAAGTGTCGGTTGGGGGAGCAGACATTTCCCGTATTGTTGCAGAAATCTCATCTCAACTGTAATTATTCATTTATACCAAACTTTAAAATTTGCTATTTTTTGTTTTAATAAATTATAATTACCGTCAAAGTTTATGCATCTGTCATCTATTATCAAGTAGCAAGGTTTCTTAATATTGGTCACATCATCAACAAATTTGCTCAAATTATTATCAGTCAGCCACTTTGAAGTCCGCAATAAATTTCTTGTTGTAAAAATATTTATGGAAAAATCTTTAGATAAATCTTTAATAAACTCAAATGCCCCTCGTTTAATCGGAGGGATAAAATTTTCATCAAATGTTCCGTCGTAGGTGTTAAGAACCCCGTCTAAATCTATCAATATTGTTTTCTTCATCTCATGTCCTCATTATACAACCACACAGGTGGTAGAAAGTTATATTAAAATACCACACAATAGGTTGTATGGCAAGAGATAAACAAAAATATATTGATTATTACAAATCTATAGGTTCAAATATAAGAAAATACAGAAAGATTGCAGGAATATCTCAAGAAGAGCTTGCTTTCAGGTTACAAAGTGCACGAAATTATATAGGGTGCATTGAAAGGGGTGAAAAACAACCCAGCTTGCCATTTCTGTTTGATATTGCAGAAGTATTACAATGCAAAATAAAAGACATTTTTAAATTTAACTAAGTTTCATAACTAACTTACTTACTGCCCTAGTGCCTTAGTATCTTACTGCCCTATTATCCTATTGATTTATCAGTATTCTCTATATACACGGATCTTGACGGGAAAGCAAAATCTATACCGTTTTCTCTGAATGCTTTTACAACTTCTGCAATAAATTCCCCGCGAACTTTTAAAAATTTAAAGTAAGAGCCGGTTTTTACATATCCCATAAACCGTATATTAATAGAACTCTCACCTAAGTCGTGAATAGCAATTGTAAAATCTTTATGAATATCTTTGTGATTTTTCCCGATTTGATCGAGCAATTGCTTTGCTTTATCAATTAATTCGTTTGAAGTTGAATAAGTAACGCCGAAAGTTATTTTTAAAAGACGCTTATGTGCCTGAGAAACGTTTGTTACAATAGCATTTGCAGCCACATTATTTGGAATGGTATTCAGGAAATTATCTAAATCACGAATTTTTGTGGAACGGATAGAAATATCTTCAACATAACCTTCAATACCGTTAACTTTAACATAATCCCCTATTTTATACACTTTATCCGATAGCAATGAAATACTGCCAAAAACATCGGCAAGAGTATCTTTTGCCGCCATACCAACTGCCAAACCACCAATTCCGAAACCGGCAATTATAGATGACATTGAATATCCGTGCGTTTGCAAAAGACCTGTTACAGCAATAAAAATCAAAACTATTTTGATAATTTTTATTATGATAGGCATAAATCTCAAAAGCGGAGAATTTGATTCCTGACTCTGAATTTTTGTCCTGATTTTTTTATCCACTACATTAATTATTTTGAAAAGCACTATTAAAAACAGTACGTTCCAACCTATTGCTATCAATTCTGACTGAAGTTTCGGGTCAATTGCCATTTTATTATCCTCTTTGATTTAAAACATGGTATAATTTTATTATAAAAGAAAAATTTTTAAACATGTTGGATTTTTTGGATAAGAATAAAATAGCAATTACAGGATTAACATTAGCATTATGCCTTTGTGCAGGTGTTGCTTTCGGACATTTTTACCAACCGCATAAAAAAACATTAAAAATATATTCTCAGGCATTAGAGAATTATAATTCAAAAGATTATTCAAATGCGTATTACCTGTTTTCGAGAGTGGGCTTCTTTTCCAAATTAAAACCAGCGGCATTATACCGACAGGGGATGTGCGCACACGCACTTAGTGACGAAGCATCAGAAATTGAGGCATATAAATATTTGTTTAAACATTTTCCGGCAAGCCATTTAAGTAACGAGGCAAAATATAAAACGGCTCAGCTGATTTCGGATTCCAACCCACAAAAGGCAAAACAGTATTTTAATGAAGTAATTTTATCCGCAACAGAAGATGATTATAAAGTTGCATCAAAATACTACATTTCAAAAATAGAATCTGAAAATCCGAAAACAAAACTTAAAAAGCCGGAAATTGAAAAGGGCTTCAGAGAATATTTAACCAAATATCCTGACGGCCGTTTGGCTCTTCAGGCAGCTAAAAACTGGACAATATATAAGCCGGAGATGAATTCTGCAGACCTGACACTGGTTGGCAAAGCATACTACAATGCAGGAATGTACAGTGATGCGGAGAAATTTTTAAACAGAGCAGATACTAAGGATAATTGGGCAATAGAAAGTAAAAACTCATATAAACTTGGTAATCCGGTAAAAGCAAACAGTATGGTTATTATCGGAGTTTCAAAATATGCGGATAAAGTTTCCAAAAATGATTATCGCTCTGCGATTTATGAATACATACAAAACAGCAGCAATCCATACAATTCTGCATCCGAACTTTTAAAAATAGCAAATGGTGCGAATAAAGATTATATCTGGAACTTAAAATGTAAAAATGCCCCAAAATCAGATAAGTACGGCTGTTATGAAGAGTTATATGCATCATACCCAAACGGAGATTATGCACAAAATACAATGATTAATGCAATGATTGGAAGACTTCTGAACAAAAATTATGCGGGAGCAAAAATTATTGCGGATGATTTTATCTTAAAATATCCGGACAGTGAAAATCTTGATATGGTGATGTTCTGGCGTGCAAAAATTGAACAGAAATATGCACATAATCCGGATTATCAAATATTCTACAAAAATGTTATTAATAACTTCCCTGATTCATATTTTGCATACAGAGCCTTTTGGATTATTCAGGGCTTTAACGCTTCAGTAATGAATGCAAATTTGGAGTATAAAGCAACAGAATACCCGTATAAATACCCGCTAAAAGGCAGCGTATTATATAATTTGATTTTGGTAAATGATTTTGACATGATAAACAAATACACTAAAGACGAATTTATAAAAAGCTGGGTACAATATAAAAAAGGGAATTTTGTAACTTCAATATACACAGCGCAAAAAGCGATGGACAAATTAAAAAACAAACCGCCAAAAGATGATCCAAGATGGCGTCTTGTATATCCGCTTCATTATTTTAAACAAGTGCAAAATAATGCAGGGCATTTTAAAAATGACACAGCTCTCATTATGGCTATTATCAGGGAAGAAAGTCATTTCCATCCTGATGCACAATCAGGAGTCGGAGCAGTCGGTCTGATGCAGCTTATGCCTGAAACAGCACATGAAGTGGGCGAAAAAAACGGCTATAATTTTAATACATCTGATTTATTTAATCCGGAACTTAATATCAAAATTGGTAATATATATTACTCTCAATTGCGTAACGCGCTTGATAAAAAAGATATTTACGCAGTTGCCGCATATAATGGCGGAATCGGCTCAGTTCAGAAGTGGAATGATATTTTAGAATACAATGATATTGATGAATTTGTCGAACAAATTCCCTATGATGAAACGAAAAATTATGTTTATAAAGTTATGAAAAGTTACTGGAATTACACAAGAGTTTATCAAAAATAATATTATGACAGTAGATAAGAATCCAAAAAAAATTATAAAGATGTTTGACGAAATATCAGGTTATTACGATAAAATGAATAACTTCATCTCGCTTGGAACACATTATTTTATAAAAAAAACAGCACTAAAAAATCTCAAAATAAAATCCGGTTCATATGTTTTGGATTTGTGCTGCGGGACAGGAGATTTTACAAAAATTATCAGTAAAATTTCACCAAAAGCCAAAGTTGTAGGACTTGATAATTCGGTTGAAATGCTTAAACTTGCCAAATTAAAAAACCCAAATAAAGTTTTTATGCAGGGAGATTGTACTTCTTTACCATTTAAAGATGATTTTGATTTTATAACCATAGGTTTTGGTTTGCGCAACATTGAAAACAGACAAAAAGCCATATCTGAAATTTATAAAGCTTTAAAAAACGGCGGAAAATTTTTACATCTTGATTTTGGAAACCACAACGCCCTAAGTAATATTTTTGATTTTATCGTACCATTTTTCGTAAAACTGCTTGGTTCAAATCCTGAAAGTTATAAATATTTATTAAATTCAAAAAAAGAATACCCCGAACCTGATGAATTGATTAAAGAATTTGAAAACCACGGTTTTAAATTATACAAAAGACAAGATTTTATTTTCGGGGTCATATCTTACCAAATTTTACAAAAATAATTACACTATGCGGAATTCTTTGCAGCCGCACAAAACACTCGTAATTTCTTCAATTGATTTTTGCACAATTCTGTATTCACAATCTTTTGGCAGCATTTCGACATTGACTACCGCAATATTTCGTTCAAGACAAGTTTTAAGATTTATATGTTTAACATCTTCAGAACGCGTTGCTATCACTCTCAGGTTTTTAAATTGTTTTATTACATCTTCGCTTAATATAGACGGAATATAAATATTGAGTGCATTTGTCTGTTCCAGATCCTCCTCGGATAATTCACGCACAGTTTTTTTATTTAAACCATGCTTAAAAAATTTTATCTCATAATTATCTAACTGATTTTTTTCAAAAAATAATTTTTCACCATCCCTGTAATCAAAAAAAAGCATTTTACAAACCATACATCACTCCTTTTCTTTAATATTTTCCTGCACAACAATAATTTCTATTGCCCGAAAGAACAAGATAACAAGGTAAAAATTCCCCTTAAGTTCAATGAAAACAGACATAAATAAATCTATTATAATAATGTGGATTGTATTTATATCGTCGAGTTACACCGCGACATTCAGCGGACATGCAACAACAGGACGAAATACAATCCGGCGGACGATAATTTTTCGGATAACGCATGACCTGATTAATTTATCTCCGCAAAAGGCATGATTTTGGGATAGAATCATGCCTTTTTACTTTGGGCATGCCTTATTTTTTAGTAATTTATTGAATATTTTACAAATCTTAATAATCAAAAAACATGGTAAAACCATGTATTGACATGGTTTTAGACTATCTCATAGCGGATAAAACCATGTCATGACATGGTTTCGGGGGAGAACGAATTGCCTTTATGCCCGCATATAGCGGGGTTTAAGGGCATGTAACAAAACTTAATATCAACATGATTTACCCTTGAAAAATTTATCTTATTTCCTATAATGTTGATATAGAGTTGAAAGTCATTGATTTGACGGGCTTTAGGGGAGATACGTCGATATATGCTTTATGGATATCGGCAGATTTAGTACGAATAAATGGAGAATATATAATTGTTAAGAAGCAGAGATATGGGAAGAGCAGTTGCAGTAAGACGTTGGACAACTACGGCAGTAGAATGTTATAAACGCGGATGCAATTGCGAAGGTTGTTTTTATAAAGATTTTTTCAGTGGTTCATCTCAAAAGTGTCAAATGAAGGCATCTGTTTTGGAACTTGTCAGAGTTATCGGAACTCCGGATGTTGAATTGCCACAGTTTTTATCTGAAGAATAGGGCTTTAAAAATAAGTTCAGATGTGTTATAATTACAAAGCGACATGTGAAAAATCGGAGGTAATTATGCACATTCATGTTAACGGTAAAAATATTGAAATTACCGATGCAATCAAAGCTTATGTAAAAGAAAAAATCGGCAAAGTGGCTGCTCGTTATGACCAAATTCAGGGGATAGACGTTGTTTTAACCGTCATAAAAAATCCGTCTGCTGAAGGTAAACATATTGCAGAACTCACATGCAAAACAAATTCAGGCACAATTCACAGTGAAGAAGCTGCTGAATCTATGTATGCAAGTATCGATTTGTTAGCTGATAAATTTGCAAGACAAATTACTAAATTCAAAGATAAAAATATAGCTTCAAGCAAAGAATCAATCCGCAACATAGCAGAAGTTGAAGAAGCAGAAGAAGCTTAGAATAATAAAATATAAAATTAAAAAGCGGGAATTTAAAATTCCCGCTTTTTGTTATGTAATTTTTAACAATCTAACCAATTACAGGCGGATTGAATACTCTTGTTGCCAATTCTTTATCAAGAGCCAAAATACCCTGCTTATCATCACCTATTAATTCTAATTTTGCAAGAACACCGCCTACACTTGCTTCCTCTTCAACCTGTTCTTTAATATACCAATTTAAAAAGATTAGTGCAGCTCTGTCTTTTACTTCATCCGCAACATCAGCCAAAGCATTTATTCTTGATGTTACATATTGTTCGTGTTCAAGCACATGTCTGAAGATTTCAACAGGAGTAGAACCTTTAATTTCCGGCTTATCAATTGCAAAAAGTTCGATACTTCCGCCGCGTTCAAGAACATAATCATACATCCCTTGCGCATGCGCTCTTTCTTCCTGCATCTGAATATCAAACCAGTTTACAAAACCGTCAAGATTCATTTCGGAAAATCTTGCTTTCATTGCCATGTATAAATATTCCGAGAAATATTCCTTGTTGATCTGATCATTGAATGCTGCTTCCATTTTTTTGTCAATTGCCATAATTTGCCTCCTTTTTATATTATAAAGTATTCAAAT
>CACXAK010000013.1 GCA_902765655.1 uncultured bacterium
TCCTTGGCTTCAACCAGTCGGAGGATAATATCATCCAACTGAATCTTGACTGCCGCCCGTGCAGCATATATGGCAACAAACCCTGCCGTCGCGGCGACTATGCTTGTTTACAGAACATTCCGCCTGAGCGGATTGTTGAGAGAATATCAACCCTCATTAATAACTAAACATTTAAAAGCTTATGAAGTACATTTGTGAGATTTGCGGTTACGTCTACGACCCCGCAGTAGGTGATCCCGATGGCGGCATCCCCGCAGGAACAGCGTTTGAGAACATCCCCGACGATTGGGTATGCCCCATCTGCGGTGTCGGCAAGAGTGATTTCAAACCCGAGTAATTATTATAAATAGCACTACCAATATTTGCACTATTATTAATAAAATCACCTGTGATTGAGCCGATTGTTGCAGTAGAGTTATAAATCGCACCACCATAGGCATCACCAGAAGATGAGTTTGCACTGTTACCGATAAAATCTCCTGTGATACTGCTTATTGTGCCCTCATTAGATATCGCTCCGCCATAAGCATTAAAGGAGGAGGAGGAGGAGGCATAGTTACCCACAAAATCTCCTGTGATACTGCTTATTGTTTGGCCGTTATATATCGCACCGCCATCAGCATTGCCGTAGGAGGAGGAGGCATAGTTACCCACAAAATCACCTACTATTGAGCCGATGCCACCGTTGTTAGATATCGCACCGCCAGAAGAGCCGGAGGAGGAGGAGGCATAGTTACCCACAAAATCTCCTGTGATTGAGCCGATTGTTCCGTCATAGTTATAAATCGCACCACCTAAGGAATTGTAGTATGAAGAAGTCGCTCTATTGCTGATAAAATCACCCGTGATTGAGCCGATTGTTCCGTCATCGTTATAAATCGCACCACCATAGGTACTACCAAAGCTCTGAGAAAAACTATAAGAGTATGAGGAGGAAATTGAATTACCTACAAAATCACCCACGATACTGCCAATTATTGCACTTGAATTTGATCCTGCTGCTTTATTATATATTGCACCACCATAGGAACTTCTGGTAGCATCAATTTTATTACCAATGAAATTACCAACGATACTATTAATACTTGCAACAGACTCTGAAGTTTTGGCATAATTCACAATAGCACCCATTGAATACAATGACCAACAATCCGCAATTGTTGCATCCGTAATGGTGTTATTGCCAACGAAGTCTGCAACTACATCCCCTATTGTTCCCTGATTGAGAATAACAGAACCACCTATTAAATTATAATAAGCAGTTGACACACCGTTTAAGGTATTGTTAGCATATACTACATTATTTATATCACCATAACTTGTTCCGTTAGGGTTATTTATTACAGCTCCTCCATTAACTCGAAAATCACTAGATGCACCCGCTGTTGATGCTGTAATATCTACTGTATTGTCTTTTACAGGTGTATAACCAGACGGAACTGTGTATGTATAGGTATAATAACTATCCTGTGTTGCGCCGTTATGAGGCAGAGTAACCTTAATCGTGCCTTTTGCGTGGTTTGCATCAGTCCATGTCATATCACTTTCCGGACCTGCCGATGCTGTCCAAGTAACAGAACTTGATGAAGACATATTATTTGTTCTAATATTAATCAGCTTATATTTCGGAGTGAAATCACCACTTGAATTTTTTGTATATGTTATATAGTCATAGTTACCTGATGTACCGTCTGTCGGGTTCCAAACACTGACAGGCAATTGTTTTTTGTTGTATGTATAGTATTTAGTACCAACATTAAATATCCAGTTGTCGGAATCTGTCACTTCTTTCAAAGCGCTTGCACCTGTTGCGGCAAGGTTTCGAACTTTTGCGGTATTAGCATTATCATATAAACTTTCATCCGCCTTGAAATAATATACTGTGCCGTTAATTACAACAACATCAGGGTGATTTGCGTCTTTTGTTGTCACAAGGTCAGAATAAGTGCCATGCGAACCGCTTGCTAATTTTAGGTAAGCTTCACTTTCAACCCTAACATCATCAATCGTCGCTCCACCTGATACAAATGGTACTTCGGAACCGTTAAATGTCAACACGCCCGTTCCGTTGTTATAAGAAACTGTATAAGCATAATCACCATGAATAAAACCATGTTCCGCAAGAGTCGAGTCTAAAACGTATTTTGCGATTGGACCACCTGAGAAGGTTACTGTGGATTCGCCCTCTTTGTCGCTCAATAAGTTAATTGAGCGAATGATGATTGATTCTGTACTGCCACTTTGGAAAGTTGCAGTGATATTGTCGGATGTATTTGCAAGTATATCAACATCCAAATCCCAGTTGATTGTGCCGTTGTTGATAACTGTGCCTAAGTTGTCGGTTTGGGGTTCACCGTTATCAACACTCAAATTGAAGATTGAATCTGTACCAATATTCAATTGTGCTTGAGCAAGTCCGTCATAACCATCGTGGATTGTAACAGTTGCACCGTTTGCTATATTTATAACACCTGCGTTGTAGATGGAGTTTGGTCGAGTGCCATCCTTATCTTGAACATAGTTGCCTGTGAAGGTGTTGCCTGCCAGAGTAATCTGAGCACCACTGTATTGCGGAGTACCTGATGTCTGGTAACCGTTAAATATCGCACCACCGTAGGCTTTTTTGGTAGTTGAAGATGTTTTTGCATAATTACTTATAAAATCACCTGTGATACTGCCGATACTCGCTTTGGAGGTGTGGCTACTGTTAAAAATCGCACCGCCAGAAGAGTTGTTACTGGAGGAGGATGAGTAGTTGCCGATAAAATCACCTGTAATACTACTTATTGTGCCATCGGAGTTAGAAAACGCACCGCCATAAGAGTTGCTACTGGAGGAGGAGGAGGAGTTGCCGATAAAATCACCTGTAATACTGCTGATTGTTCCCCCGTTATATATCACACCGCCATAAGTATAGGAGGAGGCGGCGAAGGAGGAGTTGCCGATGAAATCGCCTGTGATAGAGCTTATTGTGCCAGAGAGGTTAGAAATCGCACCGCCAGAAGAGGAGGAGGAACCGGAGGCGGAGGAGGAGTTGCTGATGAAATCGCCAGTGATAGAGCTTATTGTGCCTTTATTGTTAGTTATCGCACCGCCAGAAGAGGAGGACAAGTAGCCGGAGGCGGAGGAGGAGTTGCCGATGAAATCGCCTGTGATAGAGCTTATTGTGCCAGAGTTATATATCGCACCGCCATAAGAGTAGGATTTGGTGGCGGAGGAAGAGGAAGAGTTACCCACAAAATCACCTACGATTGAGCCGATACTCGCCGTGCCGTTGTTGGCATAGTTAGATATCGCACCGCCATAAGAGTAGTAGTTGAAGGAGGAGTTACCGATGAAGTCTCCTGTGATAGAATTTATGCCGGCAGTTTCACCTGATGCTACACTCATATTTGCAATAGCACCACCCATCAATAATCTATTTGAAGATCCTGTTGTTGATGTTATTCTGTTACCCACAAAATCCGCCACAACATCTCCGATTGTACCTTGGTTGAGGATAGCTCCACCACCTATAATGTTGTAGTTGTGGCTAAAATTAGCTGTCAGGACATTGTTTGCGTATGTTTTGTTTGTGATATCACCATAATCATTGTCAACAGCATTTGTTACAACATTTGGATCCCTGTCTGATGTTGAGACTTTGTATGCAGACTCCTCACCTGCTTCGAGGGTTGAGACAGTGTATGCGTGATCATTTATGAATGAATAAGTTGACGTATATGTGTATGTAAAATATTTATTCCAGGTATTAACACCACCTACTGTGCCGTTGTGAGGGGTTTTAATGCGGATGGCACCCGTGATGTTATTTCCGCTGATTGTTACATTTGACCCTGCGATATTATTTGTCCATGTGCCGCTTGGCTGAGTTGCCGAAGGAGTCCAAACCACCTTTGAGCCAATATGGCTAACCTCATTCGGGTCAATATTAATACTGTAGTATTTTGTGTGGTCTTTATCAAATGACACTTTTACATCATAGTTACCGCTCGCACCGTTTTCGAATGTCGCAACATCACTCGAATTATTTTTGAACGCAAAATCAGAATAAGTTGTACCTGTATAAGCAGACACAGGAAGTTTGCTTGTATCAAAGGTATAATAGGTTGTCTCGTCATTGATAACCGTTTTAAATACTGCATTGGCAGCAGTTGCACCGGTTGAAGTCAAAGCAACAGAAGTTGAACCCGAAAGATAGTTCAACATATTGGCTTTTTCATTTGTCAAGGTCGTCGGAGTAGTATAATAGTATCTCTTACCATTAAACGCAACTACTGTCTTACCCGTCAAATCCATTGAAGGATCTGTGATTTCTGTCAACGCGTATGTTGTACCAAAATATGTGCTCGCTGTCGGAAGTACAGATTCAGCATCTTTTTTCATTGTATCAAGAGTCGGAGCTGCCGCACCGGTAAGTTTACCTCCCATACGAGTAATTGTGGAATTATTGCTGTTACGGACATTCAAAGAGCGAGCAGAAACATTATTATTAAGCCCTAATACACCATTGGTCTGACTTAAATTATTATCCTGAGCTATTGAAACTTTATCATTGCGAATTTGCTTTAAAACCTGAGAATTTTCACTATTAACCACATTAATAGATTCAAAATAAGGATTTGTATTGCGCATGTTCATATCGTTTATGATATTTAGCGTATTCTGCGGCTTTAAAACCGACTTTTGATTATCCACATCAGCAGCCTCAGAAGCTCCGCCGACAAATGTTAAACCCGCTACCGCACATGCAGTTGCCAATATCTTTTTAGTCAAACTCAACTTATTCATAATTCCTCACTCGTTTTAATTCAGTTACAATAATTCCATTATAAAGATTATTATAACTTTTTTTGAACAACTCTGCAATACTTTAAACAAATTATTTCCAAAAACCGCGTTGGTGAAGAATGTCATTAATTGCGGAAAAATCATTCTCTTTAAGAAACTTAATAAAACGCATGTTATCCTTTTCAAACGGATAAAAATCGGATTTTAAAAATTTATCAATATCAACATCAAAATCAGTCGACTTAATTGCCGATACAAAATCTTCTCTGATTGCCGGCTCAATCTTGTACAGCGCACCGATTAGATTGCTGGCAAAATGAGCAAAATGAATGTCTTTTAACTTGTCATAATAACCGTTTTTGCGCAAAACCTTTTCGGTTTCCCCAAAAGCCCTAAAAACATCAAATGCTTTTTTATGGCGAATCCGGGTGTTTGAATCCACACGATCCATTACATAATAGTAATACGGAACAGGCAAATATGTTATGCGTTTTGCTGTTGTATAAACTTCAGCCCAATGCGGTCTGTCCTGATTATTTAAATCATCAACAAATTTTATGTCCTTTACCAAATCAGTCAAATAAAACTTGTTCCACGTTGCAGTCGGGATAAACCTGTAAACAAACGGCTCGGCAGTTTCAGCATTAAAAGTTCCGCTGCCGTATTTGTCAACTATATTCTTGAAATACAAAGTTTCTTTCTTTTTCCCCTCTACATCCCCATGAACAAAATCAAAAACAACGACATCCGCATCACGCTCCTGCGCAACTTTATACAAACCCTCCAATGAGTTTTGGGCAATAAAATCATCAGAATCCACAAACATTGTGTACCTGCCCGTGACACAATCCAACGCCGTGTTCCTTGCCGCAGATAAACCCTTGTTTTCCTGATGAATAACTTTTATCTTAGGATATTTTTTTGCATATTCATCCAAAATCTTACCCGAATTATCAGTTGAACCGTCTTCAACACAAATTATTTCATACTCCCCGTCAAATGTCTGATTCAAAACAGAATCCAGACACCTTGATAGATACTTTTCAACATTATACACAGGTATAGTTACCGAAATATCCATAGTTGTATTATATATAAAAAGTTCAAATGTGCATAACCGTAAAATGCAATTTATTTATTATAACTTAATTTTATTTTTTTCTCTTGGCTCAGAGATTTAATAACCGTACGTTTTGGTGCTGTTGTTATAATTTTCTCTTTTTTACTATGTTTTACAAATTTTATATCATCATCAATTTTGACTTTTTCAGCATTTTTTGGCTTTCTTAATTTTACAAGAGCATCAAAATCCGGCTGAAGACTCAATTCAAAATGAAATCTTCCCTGATGATATTCTTCTTCATGACTGTTGCGCATAAGAGGGAAGCCCCAAGATAACCTTAAAGATGCACTTCCCGGAAGATTTATTTTTATCCCGAAGCCCAAACTTGCCAAAAAGTCATCGCTGTTATAACCTTCCGAACCGATACCGGATCCTTTGTAAGGAAAAACACCTGCATGATCGGCAAATACAAATCCTTTTAAATAATTCCCGATAAAAGGAATCATTTTTTCTTTATCTTTTCTGCTCTTTATCGCTCTCGGACCCATCGGGAACATCATTTCAGCACTTACAATATATCCGCTTCGACCTATTAATAAACCTTCCGAATAGCCCCTTACTGTTGCCACACCACCTGCAATAAATTGATCTAAGTATGGAACTACATCTCTGTTTGGTATTACCTGATAATTACCTCTTAAAGTCCCGACAAATCCGTGTCCGAAATCATGTAATCTTAAAATACTGCCATCCAATTTTAAATAATTAGAGCGGCTGTCAAAAATCGGGAATGCATAACTTACATTTTGACTTAAATACCAAATACCTCTTTTGGAATCATATCTGAAATTTAAACCAACTTGTGCAGACGTAACCTGATCCGTATATAAATCATGCCCGTCAAAACTCGTTGTTGCGCGTTTATATGCAACTGAAGCAATACTTGTTAATTCTGTCCATGGTCTGCGATATATTGGCTGCAAATAGTAAAGCGAATAATTTTGAGAACGGCTCTTTATGTTAAAATCACGATAAGGTCCATGGCCGATTTTTGAATTACTTGATGAAAAACTAAAACCCACTCTGCCGTCTTTTTTATTTACCGGTATATTATAATCAGCAAATGGAGTTACCGAACATTTATTTGCATATGCACCTATTGTAAGTTTATCTCTCAAACCAAATAAACTTTCATCCTGCAGCATCAATCCGGCACGATATTTACCTATTGTTGATCTCCCTGCGTTATCAACCAATGCAGTTAAACGGAAAGGCAATCTCTCTTTTACTTTTAAATGAACATCTGTTGTTCCCATTTCACTTTGCCCGGGAACTAATGTTCCGTTTAATTCAACGCCGTCATTATAACGATTAAAAGTCATTAAATTCTGTTCAAGCTGCTGAATACTAAACAACTCGCCTTTTTTTAAGGTAATTCGGTCACGAATATATCTCGTACGGGTCCATCTGTTTCCTTCAATAGATATATCCCCGACTTTACCTTCAAGAAGTTCAATTCTGATTGTCTCGTTTTCTACCGTTTGCTCAGGCAAATATGCTCTTGCTGTTACATATCCTTTTTCAAGATAAAGTTTATTAATTCTGTCAACAATTTCCTCTAATTGCGTAAATGTAATATTTGTTTGGGTGTAATCTTCAAGAATATCCTTGATTTCTTTTTCTGTTAAAATTTGCGATGGCGAAACTTCAATATTTTCTACATATACTCCTTTTGTTGCATATTCTTCAATATTGGCTTTTTCAACTTTTACTTTAATCTTTTTTTGTTTTTCAGGTTTAATCTTTCCGTCTTTTTTACGTTTTTCATAATTTTGGAAATCTTCTTCAACCTGTTGTTCTATTTGTTGTTTTCTTAAAGTTTCTATATCGTGAGTATTAATTGTTCCGGCTTCCGGGACTATATTCGGCAAAATATCAGCTGCTGCAAATGAAGGTACCTGCAGTGCTAAACATAAAATTATACTGTATAAAAACTTATTCTTTCCCATCTATTCTCAACCATACTATAATAGCATAAAATATTACAATGAACTTGTTAAATTTGATTTCATTGAATCTGCTTTTTGCATATATCTGTATAGTATTTTATTTGCAACATCTTTCGGCATATCTATAAATTCAAGACCTGCCTTATTACCTTCAACTTTAGTAACTTTTGCATTTAATGTTATATCAACATCATCAAATTTAAGAGTTATTGTTGTCTTCTTACCTCTTTTTAATTTTTTATCATTCTTTACAGATACTCCTGTTGTAGAAATATCTAAAATCTCATAATTTGAACTCAAACCTTTGTCATCTGTTGTATCGAATCTTTCAGAAATACGTTTTTGAGGTTCATTATAATTGTATCTGTCAAAATCTGCAATTTTCTTATTGTCATACAAAATTTTGCTTTCTTTTTGACCTTTATTTACAAAATTCCATTCACTATGATAACCGTTTACTAACATGTGAGGATTATTATAAACAGTGGGTGCGGTTGTTGTCATATTAATTGTTCTGTCCATACCCAATGCAAATGAACCTGTTTTTCTCGTGTATAACTGAACATCAGCATCAGGCAATAAGCCGATTCTTTCATTATCAACAACTGCCGTTTTATTGTTGTTTTTAATTTCAGCATAGTTATTAACATATGCATTATCAAAGTGTAAATTGTCTTTATTTGTGCTTATAAATGCATTATCAGTATATAATGTATCAAAGTTTACATCTCTGTCTGAATAATCATTTACAGATAATACTACGTTTTTAGCGCTGTAATCACTGTCGTAGAATGGAATTTCATCAGCATTATTTTGGAATTTATAAGGTACATTTTGTGCTGATACTTGTGTATTATATGAATTTCTGTTTGTTGATAAACCTGAGTTATCCACTAAATCTTTATCAACACCTAAGATATCAAGCGTTAAAGTAGATCCTTCTCCATAAGCATTTAAGCCTTTTGCAGTTCTTGTTTCACCATCTATAACATAAGTAAGACTACTTGTATCTCCTAAATTTACTCTGTCAGCGTACGTAGGAGTTTGCATTTTATCTGACATTGCGTATATGTTATCTGCCATTAACGTTATATCCGCAAGATTTGCACCATTCGGGTAATAATTAGTATTGTCGCCATTGTTTCCTTTTACATAACCTGTATAAATTTTCAATGTCGAATCTGCTCTATCAGAATTATTTATTGCATCTAAAACCTTTATATCAACATATTTAGGAATTGCAGATTCTGTTGAAGAATCATCAAATGCTATGTCATCATGAGGATATAATATATCATTAAATGCATATGCACTCGAACCACCTGAAGTTCCAAATTCTTTAATTGTTAAATTCTGTGCTTTTTGAGTTATTAAAAGCCCATCATCTGCAGTGATGTGTTCAATTTCCGCATTGCTTTCAAAATCAATATCTACACTGCCGTGTTTTGATATAATACTACTTACTTTTACATCAGCATCAGAATTTGATCTGCCTGTTAAATGTAAGCCGTTTTCGGCTTCTGCACTCAATGAAACATTACTTCCGCCATTAAGTGTATCCTCTTCATAAATAAGTTTTTTATCTGTGGTGCCAAAGCTGCCACTTGTAATAAGTGAAATATTTTTACCTATAATATTTGAATTATTATCATTTCTGCCGTTTAGCATACTGTAGCCGTTAAAATATTCTGTATCAGATTTATCAACAGGACGAATATCTGCTTGTTTCCAATCTGCTGCCGTTAAGATAACATTTCCGTCTGTTTCAATTGTTCCGATTTTTAAATCAGATTCTTTTGCTCTGAGATTTATGAGTCTGTCATCTGTATTTGTATTATTTACAACTTTTGCATTGACAAGTCCGTTTGCCTGAACATTAATTGATTCTGTATAATCCCTTGTCGAAGCATCAAAACTTGTACCTGCAACAATTTCCGTATTTGAATAACTTCCTATATCACCGTCTGTTACATTAAATGTAATATCACCATTGGCTGATATTAGTGTTTTGTATGCAGGATTTGCGCTTGCAAGGTCATGGTGTTGATGAGTTACTCCATCTTCGGCAACCCCATTTAAAATACTTCCGCCTGTCTGATTGATAATAACATTATTTGTAATCGCTGTAATATAACTGTCATTAGAATCAGCATAACCACCTATTCTTAAATCTCCATTGGAATTTGTTATTTCAACATTTTGTTTATCAGCTTTGACAGAACCAATTAAGTCAATTCCGGCAGTTGAACTGTTTACAATTTCAATATTGCCATCCGTTGAGTGCAATATACCGGTTTCATTGATTGCAAGAGCATCTGTTCCTGTATTATTTACATTTATTTCGCCTGTACCCTGATTTTCAATCAAGCCGTCGATTGCTAAACCAACACCTGAATTTGAAACAGAAATATTTCCGCCCTGCGCATTAACTATTTTTGCACCGTTTTCAATGATTGCACTGCCACCTGTGTTTGTTATTTCAGTGTTTGTTGTGTCATTATTTTGAATATTAGCAGTGTAATCAATTACCATACCATCAGATGAGTTATTCGTAATTGTAATTTTACCGATTTCATTTGATACGTTACCGGAAACATTTAATGCTCCGTCATTTGAATTTGAAATTAAAATATCACCGTTACCTGTTTCTATAGTACCTGCTATATTTGCTGTTGCAGTTCCGGTATTTGTTACTTTAATATCGCCGTTTAAATTACCTATTGTACCATTCAAATCAAAACCTGTACCTGAACTTGTAATATTGAAATCGTGCTTGGTTTCATCACTTGAAATATTTAAAATAACAGCATTTTCATCTATATTTAATGCACCTTGATTACTTGAAATTTTGAGGTCCCCGTCTAAATTAACAATATTACCTGATATATCAAGTGAACCCGTATCGGAAATTTCATCCGATTCATTTCTTATAGAAAGATTCCCGCCCGTATTTAATATATTAGATGAAATTGACGTATTATCTTCTCTGTTAATAATACTTGTATTTCCGCTATAGGTTTCAATATCACTCTTTATCTGTGCATCACCGCTTATTACATCAATAACTGTGTCAGCATTTTCGTTTTGAATTGAACCTTCTAACAAAAACGGCTTTGACATATTTGAGCTTTCACCACTTGTTATGAGAACTTTACCATTACTGTCACTATTATCGTTACTATACTTAATATTAGCATTTATGTTAGTATTGGATGGATTTAACCCCTTACTGATAATCTCCAGACTATTATTATGAGTTTCAATATTTGCGTTGGTTATATTCAAATCATTTTCCCAATTTCTTATTTGAATATAACCGTCTTTTTGTGTAATGTTGGTGTCTTCAATAGTCAATCCTGAGTCGGTTGAAGAATTAATTACAGTAATCTTGGTATCAGCACCTTGAGATTCGATTTCAGAACCGCTTATTGTAAGTGCATTCGCATAATCATTGTTTATAATAGAAATTTGACCTTTTTGGAAATCTTCAAGATTATCAAGGTAAAGATTGCCGGTTATAGTCATATTCTGTCCACCGGTTTCATCAGTATCAAGCCATTCTTTCCCGTTTTCTATAAATATACCGCCGTTATTTCCAAGAGTATCATTGCTTTGTGCTGCAATAATACCGCTTATTGTTGCATCTTTTCCATAGTTTTTGATTGTAACTTTACCATTATCTGTTGCAACAGTACCTGATACAGTTAAATCATTTTTCTCATTATCAATTGTAATGTTACCTTTTTCATCATATATATAACCTGAAATTTTAGCGTAATCACCGTTATTTATAACTTCTATATCCCCGTTATTTGCTGTAATATCACCTGTTATATATAATCTGTTCGTATCAGCATTATCTTCATTTTTAACAGTGATATTACCTCGATCACTTTCAATATCACCTGAAATTGTAAAATCACCACCATAATTTGTAATATTAATATTACCTGTTATAGTTCCGCCTGTAATCTCTCCCATATCCGGAGTGTTGTCTATAATTCCTGAAATTTCAGCATTACCGCCTAAATTTTCAATGTTAATATCACCGCCTGAATAGTTTGCAATTACACCCTCAAGATCCATACCGTATTCGGTAGCATTTGAAATATTTATATTGTGAGGTGTTGTACTTTTATTTATAAGACCTCCATCTTCGGTAATCGATAAAAGACCATATGCATTGGCTACAGTAATATCTCCATTTGTAGCAATCTTTATGCCATCTATAATAATCGGATTTTCACCAACATTTAGGAAATTTTGTTCTTCTGCAGATGATATTGAACTATCAATAACCGCACCACCACTCATTATTGTAATAGTTCCTTTTGGCGCATACATAACACCATCGGTTTTAACTGTTGCATCAGAAGCATTTGTTATAGATATATTACCCTTTTCGTTATAAAGAAGTGTATTATCTTCAAACCAAATACCAAAATTATCAATGCCGTTTTTATTTTCATTTTGGTTCTTTATTTCAATTACGCCGGTTGATTCGTCAGCATGTTTTATTTGACGTATATTAGAATCTATTACCATAGTGCCTATAGTATCTTGAGTCAGATATATATTCCCTTGTGCTTCAATATTACCTGATATAAGCATGTTAGAAGTTGATTCATCTGTACCTGAAACATTTGAATTGTCATTTACTAAGGAAACATTACCTGCTGCGTATATTGAATTTGCAGACGGATTATCCGCACCGGTTGTATTTTGTTTTTTCAATTCAAGACCATTACCCTGAGATTGAAGAACTAAACTCGATGCAAGACCGTCTGCGGATTCATCAAACACAATTCTGGAGTTTTGCTTTTTAACAGCATTTCTTATAACACCTTCTATCGTAAGTTTTCCTGTTGAAGTAATACTTGTATCTGCCTTTGAATATCCCTGTGCATCTTTTACTTTATTGCCGTTTAAGTAATATCCGCCATTACTTGTCAAATTTGTAACATTATAAACATTTAACTGCTTATCTGTTTGGTTATTAACAGTAATTTTTTGATATTTGTCATATGCAGTAATTTTATCGCTATTTATTGTATTTGAACCGGCAGCAGTAATATTTACTTTACCTCTTTGACTTCTATCAACACCTTTTACATCGTTATTGATGTTATATAAATGTATTTGTCCGTCTTTATAAACTGCTTTTACATTATTTGACGCATTTGCATAAGGAGTATTTCCAAGATTTATAAGGATATTTTCACCTGTTACAGGATCATAAGCAAGATTATTCAACATTTCATTCGTTATTGT
>CACXAK010000014.1 GCA_902765655.1 uncultured bacterium
AATAACTGCACAAACAGCTCCACCTATTGAACCTTCGACAGTTTTATTCGGACTTACGGTAGGAGCCAATTTGGTTTTGCCATATCTTGACCCGACATAATAACATCCGACATCTGTTGCAATAATAGAAATTATCATTAAAACAACAAATCCAAGACCGCTTGAATATTGCGCATTATGCAAATTTCGGAAAAACATCAGATGCAACGGAAACCAACCGCAATAAACCATACCAAACAATGTAGTTGCAACATTAGCAATATATGGCTGCCGTCCGACAAACAGCACCCACATAAACGAACACATCGCACAAATTGTCAATGTAGCCGCCACTAAATCGAATCTTTCGAAATAAACAATAGCAGCTAAAACAGCTTCTGTAACATATATAACCTTTAAACTCGGATAAAAACCTTTGTGATTCAAAATTTTGACATACTCGTAAGCGGCAAAAGCAAGAACGACAGCCAACAAAGCAAGTAATGCCAGACCGCCCTTCATTATGCACAGCATAACGATTGTCCCCATTATTAAACCTGTCAACATTCTTACTGCATTTTTATTAAATCCGAGCTCTATTTTCATTATACGGTCATAACCTCTTTTTCTTTTTCTGCAACTGCTTTATCAATGTTATCAGTGTATTTATCGGTAATTTTTTGGATTTTGTCCTGATTATCTTTTACAGCATCCTCAGGTAAATTTTCATCTTTTTCAATTTTCTTTAATTTATCAACCATATCACGGCGAATATTACGAATTGCGACTTTAGCATCTTCACCCATTTTTTTTACATCTTTTGCAATTTCGCGACGTCTGTCTTCTGTTAAAGGCGGAAACGGTAATCTGATGCAAGTACCGTCAGAATTAGGAGTAATCCCGATTTCTGCTTTAATGATACCTTTTTCGATATCCTTCATTATTGTTTTATCATAAGGTGTAATTACAAGAGTTGTACCATCCTGCACCGTAACCTGCGACATTTGTCTTAAAGGAGTAGGTGCTCCGTAATATTCGACTATAACTTTATCTAAAATTGCAGGATTCGCACGCCCTGAGCGAACGGATGCAAATTCTTTATGTAATTGAGAAACGGCTTTTTCCATTTTTTCTTCGCCGAATAAAAACATTTCATCTAAAGCTTCTGACATCATTTACCTCTTTCTAATTTATATAAGTTCCTAAATCTTTACCGTTTAAAATATCTTTTATTCCATTTTCTTGCTTGAAATCAAAAACAATAATAGGAATATTATTTTGTTTGCACAAATCACAAGCCGAAGTATCCATAACCTTCAAACCATTGAAAATAATATCATCATAATGCATTGAATCAAGTTTTTTAGCATTCGGGTCTTTATTTGGATCTGCGGTATAAACACCATCAACCCCATTTTTAGCCATAAGCATCGCCTGAGCATTGATTTCAGAAGCTCTTAATGCCGCCGCAGTATCTGTCGTAAAGAACGGATTTCCTGTGCCTGCGGCAAAAATTACTACTCTCCCCTTTTCTAAATGGCGGATTGCCCTGTGACGAATATACGGTTCAGCGATTTGCTTCATACTTATTGCACTTTGGACTCTGCAATCGACACCAACCTGAATTAATGCACTTTGCAAAGTTATAGCATTCATTACTGTAGCAAGCATTCCGACATAATCACCGGTCGCACGGTCTAAACCGATTTTTGCACTGTTTTTCATCCCACGGAATATATTGCCGCCACCTACTACAACTGCGACCTGTGCGCCCATTTCAACGGCTTTTTTAATTTCATCAGCCATCATAGTAACCGGTTCGGGAGCAATACCAAATTGCTGATCCCCCAAAAGCGCTTCCCCGCTAATCTTTAATAAAATTCTTTTATATTTCAAAATAAGCTCTCCCTGTGTAGCTACTTAATATCAACCATCCTAAAGATAAAGTTCAGAAAATCTCTGATGCGCTATCCTGAATGACCTACCTTCCTTATACTCCAAAATAAATACTGTGTAAAGAAAATTTTACGGTATTTTAAGTTTTTATTTAATTTTCAGCGAATTCCTGAATAGAAATTGAATCAATTCCACTCAGCGATTGGAAAGATTTATATAAATCCTTTATTGGCTTTTTATCCATAACAGTAATTACGCAAGTTAATTTTGTAGAGTTTTCATCGGCATTAAGTTGACGGCGTTTAATTTCAGAAATATCCTGATATTTTTCAATAATAAAATCCTGAACAGTCTGAACATAATCATTTGCACAAACAATTCCGACTTTAACCATTCTAGTTCTTTTTGTACTTGACGGAAGAACATTCTTTTCAAAAATTCTGACCATAACAAGTGTTAATATAGCCATAGTAGTACCGGCAAAAGCTATATCAAACATGCCTGCCCCGCAAGCCATACCAATACTTGCCGCAATCCACAGAGTTGATGCCGTAGTAAGTCCTAAAACAATCGGACCGTTTCTTAATACTGTACCGGCACCGATAAAACCAATACCTGTTACAACCTGAGCGGCAACCCTTGCAGTATCCCTTACACCTGTTGCCTGAGCAATAACAACATTATCACCCTGTGCAAAAGTCGGGAAACCGTATATTGAAATCAAAGTAAAGATGCACGCACCCAAAGCAACCATTATATGTGTTCTCAATCCGGCGTATTTGTTTGTCAATTCTCTTTCAAGACCGATACAAAACCCAAAAGCCGCAGCTGCAACTATACTCAAACCGCAATTTAAATTTAATATATGTTCAAAACTCATTCGGTACTCCTTAAAATTATCTTACTTTACTTTTAGGATCCAATACATCCCTTATGGTATCACCTATCAAATTAAATGCCAAAACTGATACAAAAATTAAAAAACCGGGAGTCAAAAGCCATGGGCGATACAATATATTCGTAAACTCCTGTGCCTCTTTTAGCATATTACCCCAACTTGCATCAGGCTGTTGAATACCCAAACCTAAGAAGCTTAACCCTGACTCAGACAAAATATATGAAGGAACGGATAATGTCATCGCGACAATAACAAAGCTTGTCGTCTGAGGCAAAATATGTTTTAAAATAATTCTGAACTTTGATGCCCCGATTGCCTGAGCAGCCATAACATAATCTTCATTTTTTATAGATAAAACCATTCCTCTTACGACTCTTGCAAAACCCGCCCACCCAATCAGAGCAAGGATAATTACAATTAACATAAAACGCTGCGAACTTGTCATTCCTGATGGCAAAATTGAAGCAAGAATAATTAATAAATAAAAACTCGGAATTGACATTACTGCTTCTGCAAAACGCATCATTATCATATCAACCTTACCGCCCAAATAACCCGAAATTCCGCCATACAAAAGTCCGATAGGAAATAATACAAATAATGCCAAGAATCCGATAGTCATTGATATTCGACCGCCAAATAACAACCTTGAAAATACATCTCTGCCATTAATATCAGTTCCCAGTAAAAATATTCTTCCCTCAGAATCAGTCGTAAACAAGTGCAATCTCATTGGAATTAACCCGAGAAATTTATACTGCTGTCCTGATGAAAAGAATTTTATATAATGCTTTTTACTTCTGTCAAAAGAATAATTTATTTGCAAAGTTTCAGGATTAAACTCTCTTATATAATTATATGTATACGGTTTTGAGAATTTTCCGTTTTCATCAATTGTAAACACCTTTGAAGGCGGGACATAAGCCATTGATCGATCAGAAAAATCTTTTGTATAAGGAGACATAAAATCAGCAAAAAATAACGCTAAATAAATCACCCCAAGTACGATTAAGGCAATTCTTGCAAATTTATCATTCCACAGTCTTTTTAATATATCCTTAATCATGCCTTACTCCTTATCCTCGGATCAGTAATGATTAACAATATATCCGCAATTAAATTCCCCAGAATTAACATAACCGCACCCATCATCAAAGATGCCATAACAAGATTTATGTCGGACTTCATAACCGCTTCAAGAATCAAACGACCCAACCCCGTGTACTGAAAAACATATTCTGTCAGTGCAGCACCTGATAAAAGTCCTGCAAATTCAAACCCCAAAAGCGTAATCATAGGATTAACAGCATTGCGCAGGGCATGTTTGTATATAACAACCCATTCACTTAACCCCTTCGCCCTTGCAAATTTAACATAATCACTATCCAAAACATCGAGCATATTCGCTCTCATTTGTCTTTGCAGACCTGCCAGTGAAATGGTAAATAAAACAATTACAGGCAAAATCAAATGGTGAGTAATATCCCAAAATTTCTCTCCAAAACTCATATCCACAAAATTCGGACTTGTCAAACCACCGATTGGGAACCAACCCGTTTTCACAGCAAACATTAATAATAATACGGCAAAGAAAAACGACGGTATTGCCATTCCTATACTCGTCAGAACAGTTAATAATCTGTCAAAATTCGACCGCCAGTGAACTGCTGCAATAATTCCCAACGGAACACCGACAAGCCAGGTCAAAAGAATAACAATAGCAGTCAGAAGCAACGTGTTAGGGATTCTTTCTGCTAGTTTTTGACTTACTTTTTCGCCGGTTGAAGTAACACCTAAATCACCTTTTACAAAAGATATTGCCCACTTGCCGTATTGTACTATTACCGGTTTATCTAAACCTAACCTTGCCCTTTCTTTTTCAACAGTTTCAGGAGACACTGACGGATTTAGCTTTAACTCTGCCAATGGGTCAACCGGAGATAATCTTATAATGAAAAAACTTATCATTGATACGATTATCAACAACGGGATTGTCTGAAGTATTCTTTTAAATATGTATTTTATTGTATCCATTATTTCTTACTGCCTTAGTGCCCTTGTATCTTACTGCCTTTATTAATATAAATTTCTTCTATATTATGTGTTAATCCGCCCAAACTTGTCGGATATATATTTTTAAATTTATTTCTGATTGCAACAATACGAATCGGAGAATAAATATAAATCATCGGTTTTTGTGTATAAACAATTTCCTGATATTTATCATAATATACTTTTCTATCTTCAAATTTGGTGGCTAATGCGCCTTTATCAAACATTTCATCAAGTTCTCTTTCCCAGGGCAAAATTCCAATCTTACCCTCCTGCGGAGTCCGCATATTGAACATGTGAAGCCGCCCGTCAGACAACCAAACATTTTTCCCACCGTTAGGTTCAAGAGGTGAACCGGTCAAACCCATTATAACCATGTCCCAATCAAATGTTGAAACAAGTTTGTTTACAAGAGAATTAAACTCTATGGGCTTGAAATTAACTTTCATTCCAAGATCTTCCAAATCCTGCTTGACCATAACTCCTATTGCTTCTCGCTCAGTATTTCCTGCGTTTGTATATAAATCAAACTCAACACGATGACCGTCTTTGTCAAATAACCGCCCCTTTTTATCAGTTCTGAAACCTGATTTTTTTAATAACGCTTTGGCTTTATCTAAATTTTTATCATACGGTTTTAGTTTTTTATTTAAATAAATAGAATTCAGACTTTCGGGGGTAAATAATGGTTCCCCAATACCGTTTGCTATGTTTAATACCATACTTTTGCGATCAACCGCATAATCAACGGCAGTACGGAAATTTAAATCACTAAACCACTTTTGTTTAATTGGGTTGACATAATATTTGCCCTTGTCATTTTTACGATTGTTAAGGTTCATTGAAATATACATTGTTCCTGTATCCGGGCCCAAATTGTATAACTTAAAGTCCGAATGAGATTCTAATGATTTGTATCTGGCAACTTTCGACCCTTGCAAAGATATAACGTCAAGTTCTTTGGCTTCAAATTTTAAAACTTCATTATTCAAATCGCCCACAATCAAATATACAAGTTTATCCAAGTATGGCAATTTTTGATTTTTTGCATTTATCTCATAATAATTTGGATTACGTTCAAACACTACACGCTGCGCCGGAACATATTCTTTGAGTTTAAAAGCACCTGATACAACAAAATCTTTTGGTTTCGCATTTGTCGAAAGGAATGAATCAAAATATGCATTTCCTTTTTGAACGGCATCATAAAATACATGTTTAGGCGCAATAGGCGCAGATAACATTCTCAAAAACGGAGCGTATGGTTCAGGAGTAGAAAAAACTACAACATTATCACCATATTTGCGCACTGTCGGCAATTTACCATTAATTACAAGAGAATCCCTTGTTGAAGTATCTCCCATTCCGCCAAAAATTATATTCTGCCAGGTGAAAACAACATCATCCGCAGTAATCGGCTTACCATCAGACCATCTTATACCCTGCCTTAAATATATAGTATAAACTTTACCGTCAGGAGAAATTGTATACCCTTTGGCGAGTTTTGGGGCAACTTCTCCGGTAACCGGATTTGTTGTAAACAATCCGTCATACATCACTCCTGACATTATTGCAGAAGTATTATCTTTACAATTGAACGGATTAAATGTTTTTGGTCCTTCCCCTATGGTTGAAGAAACAAGTGTCCCGCCAAAAATACCGACAGGCGCCTGCGATTGCAAATAGTCAATCCCGTTTATTGTAACATTTTTCGGCATTGAATAAGATAAAGCCAAATCTGAAGCGGATGTTTTAACTTCTGAAGTAATTTTTGGCTGCACATCACGCACAATACACGCTTTACAAAAAAGCGCAATTACGCATAACAGCAATAATATCCTAAACACTCTCCCTGTCATGCTTTTATCTTATCATAAATTTTAAATTTTGCATCAGTTAAGTGTACATTGTCACATTGTTACGAAATATAATAAAAAGATTATTGATATTTGCATATCTTCCTTGAAATGTAGTACAATTTTTATAAGCACTCTATTTTAGAGCATGCTCATATTTTGGGAAATGTGTTAATAATATTATAATTTACAGACTATGGAGGTTAATGTGTCAGACACTTGTTTAGAAGAAAAACTCGACCTTAGCGAAAACGCGATCAAGGTATTAGAAAGACGTTATTTGAAGAGAGATAAGGATGGTAATTGTACCGAAACTCCTGCAGACATGTTCCGCAGAGTAGCAGATACAATTGCATCAGCAGATGCTAAATTTGGCAAAAGCGAAGAAGAAGTAAAAAAACTTTCAGACAGATTTTACAAAGCAATTACAAACCGCTATTTCATGCCTAATTCTCCTACATTGATGAATGCAGGCAGAGAATTAGGGCAATTGGCAGCATGCTTTGTATTACCTGTTGAAGACAGCTTGGAAGGCATTTTTGAAACTGTAAAAAATACTGCACTAATACATAAATCAGGCGGAGGAACAGGTTTTTCTTTCTCAAGATTAAGACCTAAAAACAGTGTCGTTCGTTCTACTATGGGCGTATCTTCAGGTCCTGTTTCTTTTATGAGCGTATTTAATGCCGCAACCGAAGCCGTTAAACAAGGCGGAACAAGACGTGGAGCTAATATGGGTATCCTTAGAGTTGACCACCCTGATATTTTGGATTTTATCGATTGCAAATCAGATAACAATCAGTTAAATAACTTTAATATTTCTGTTGCTATTACAGATAAATTTATGGATGCATACCTGGCAGGTGAAGATTATGATTTGGTTAACCCGCAAAATAATCAGGTCGTAGGCAGATTAAGCGCTAAAGCAGTATTTGATAAAATTGTTGACGGTGCCTGGAGAAACGGGGAACCTGGTATCATCTACATTGACAAAATGAATTATGATAACCCGACACCTCAAATCGGTGCTATTGAATCAACTAACCCTTGCGGAGAAGTTCCTTTACTTCCTTATGAAGCTTGTAACCTTGGTTCAATTAACTTGGGCAGAATGATGAAAGAAACTGAACAGGGCTGGGTTGTTGACTGGGATTTACTGGAAGAAACAACAAGAACAGCAATGAGATTTTTGGATAACGTAATTGCAGTAAACAATTATCCGTTACCTCAAATTTCAGAAATGGTTCAGAATAACAGAAAAATTGGTCTTGGCGTAATGGGTTGGGCTGATATGCTTATGAAATCAGGCATTTCATACTCAAGTGAAGAAGGGACAAAACTTGCAGGTCAGGTTATGGAATTCATTGATTATGTTTCTAAAACGGAATCAATTGAAATGTCTAAAGAAAGAGGAAGATTTAAAAACTTCACAGGCAGCATCTATGACCAGGACAACTATTTGTATAATAAATACAAAGGAAAATCTGCAGGTAAAATTTCAGATGAACAATGGGCAGAACTTGATGCTCAAATTAAGCAATACGGATTGAGAAACGCAACAACAACATGTATTGCTCCGACAGGAACCATTTCCATGATTGCCGGTGCATCAGGCGGGGTTGAACCGTTATTTGGTTTGGTATTCTCAAGACTTATTATGGATAAAACCGAAATGCTTGAAGTTAACCCGATATTTAAAGACTATATGATTTCTCACGGATTATATTCAGATGAATTGATGTCAAAAATTGCGGTTGACGGCTCAATTGCACACGTTGACGGTGTAAGCGAAGATGTTAAGAAAATATTCTACACTGCTCACGATGTAACTCCATATTGGCACGTTAAGATGCAGGCAGCATTCCAACTTCATACTGATAACGCTGTTTCTAAAACAGTTAACTTCGTTGAATCAGCAACAAGAGAAGATATAAAAGAAGCTTATATCTTGGCTTATAAAAATAATTTGAAAGGAATTACAGTTTACAGAAATAATTCCCGTCAATTCCAGCCAATGAATCTGGATGCAAAGAAGAAAGATAACAGTATAGAAATCAAGCCGGTCGTTGAAGATAAGGTAGAGAGCACAGAAGAGTACAACCCGACAGGCGAAATCAAAGAAGTTAAATGCCCTGAATGCGGAACAAAAATTCAGATGGCAGAGGGCTGCTTCATTTGCCCAAGCTGCGGATACTCAGGTTGCGCTTAATATTTAAAGATATTTCGCAAACAAAAAAAATACCATCCTTAATACAATGGATGGTATTTTTATATAATAAAATTCTAATTTAAAATACATTGCACAAAAAACAGAGTCACAAAATAAATGCGACTCCGTTTTATGTGCTTATTTAATGTTACCTGATTAATCATCTTTTAAGAAAGATTCATAATTTCTTGCCAACAGATGAGATCTAACCTGATTGATTAAATCAAGAGCAACCCCAACCATAATGATTAAAGATGTTGCACCAATACCTTGCAAGGTTTCAATTTTAGTAACATAGCTTCCGAATGAAGGAACCAATGCAACTATACCTAAGCCCATAGCACCGATAAATATAACTTTTGATAATATTTTGTCTAATGCTTCGGCTGTTGGTCTGCCCGGCTTTATACCAGGAATTGAAGAACCGTATTTCTTAAGATTATCTGCAATATCTTTTGGCTGCATATTTGGCATAATTGATGCATAGAAAAAAGTTAATGCAATAATTAAACCAACATAGATTAAATAATATGGTATTCCGTCAGGGCTCAAAAAATGGTTCAAGCTTATAATCAAATGTTTAAGCTGAACAGATTTTATACTTGCCTGACCAACCATTGCAAGAATTGTAGACGGGAATAACAAAATCGCAATTGCGAAAATGATAGGCATAACCCCGCCCGGATTAAGTTTAAACGGAATAAATGAATTCATACCACCGTAAACTTTATTACCTATTTGTCTTTTCGGGTTGACAATTATTACTTTTCTGACAGCTTCCTGCATTATAACAATTAAAATTGTTGCAAGGAAAAATATTGTAAGTAAAACTAACAATGAAAGCTGCATACTCGGACTTGCTTTTACAAGTTGATATGTTCTTTGGGCATAAACAGGAATACCTGATAAAATACCACAAAAGATTATCAGTGAACCGCCGTTTCCGATACCCTTTTCAGTTATTAATTCTGAAATCCACATAACCAATACTGCACCTGCAGTAAGTATGCAAACCGAATTAATATAGAAAAGAACATGTGATACATTTGGAATAACTGCGCCCGGTAAATGATGTAAAAACAGCATAAAGATAAAGCCCTGGAATATAGCAAGAACAACCGTAAATATTCTTGTATACTGAGACAATTTACGACGTCCTTCTTCCCCTTCTTCTTTTTGCAATTTTTCCAATGCAGGAATTACAACAGATACCAACTGCACAATAATCGAAGATGTAATAAACGGTCCGATACCCAAAGCCAAAATAGATACTTTACCTAATGCACCACCTGAAAACAAATCTAAAAATCCAATAATGTTATTACCCGAAGCAATAGTAGAAAATACTTGATTGTTAATTCCATACAAAGGAATCTGAACACCGAATCTCCACACTGCAATCATCAGTAACGTGAATAGGATTTTTTGTTTCAGACCTGAAGCATTCCACATGGACATTAAGTCTTCTGTTGAAGGTGCTTTAATATCACTAGCCATTATACTATTTCAACCTTTCCGCCTGCGGCTTCAATTTTTTCTTTTGCTGATGGTGTAAAGTAAACTGCTTTAACAGTTACTGCTTTTTTGATTTCACCATTACCTAAAACTCTCAAACCAACACAAGATGGGTGAATTGTCATTTTTTCTTTTAATGTTTCCAATGAAACTTCTTTAAGACCTAATGCATCAATTCTGCCAACATTAATTTGAGCATAATTAACTTTTGAGTATACCTGAAAACCTTTTAATTTCGGTAATCTTCTGTATGCAGGCATCTGACCGCCTTCAAAACCTCTTTTTGAAGAGTTACCTGATCTTTGTCCTTCACCGTTGTGACCTCTGCTTGAAGTTTTACCACAACCTGATGAACGTCCGCGACCTACACGAACGGATTTTTTTGTTGCTCCGTTTGCCGGTCTTAAATCTTCTAATGTTATATTTGACATTTTATTCCTTCTTTCTGTAATTTTAACTATTGTTGGTAATTACTTTACAATCTCAACTAAATGAGATACTTTATTTACCATACCTAAAATTGTAGGAGTTGAAGCGTGTTCAACAACCTGATCTTTTTTTGATAAACCCAAACCTGCAACAACTCTTCTTTGTTTTTCAGAAGAACCGATTAAACTTTTTACAAGTTTGATTTGGATTTTTTCTGCTGATTTTTTATTTGCCATTTTTTTATTCCTTTATATTTTTTGTACTGTAAAGGACTTTACGACTTAACGTCTTAACGTCCTGACGACTTCATTAGTTCAAGAATTCTGCCATTGACAGACCGCGTTTTTTAGCCATATCACCGAATGTTGATAACGATTTCAATGCTTCTAATGTAGCGTTTGCAGCATTTAAAGGAGCTTTTGAACCCAATGATTTAGCCAAAATATTTTCAATACCTGCAAGTTCAAGCACTGAACGAACAGCACCACCTGCGATAATACCTGTACCTTGAGATGCCGGTCTTAGCATTACGCAACCTGCGCCTGATTTTGCCTGTACAGGATGAGGAATTGTTGTTTTGAAAATAGGTACATTGATAACATTTTTTCTGCCATCAGCGATTGCTTTTTGAATAGCAATAATAACTTCAGATGCTTTAGCACATCCTACGCCAACCTGACCTTTTTTGTTACCAACAATAACAATAGCTCTGAATGATAATTTCTTACCACCTTTAACAACCTTTGTTACGCGGCTGATTTGAACAACATTTTCTGTCCATTCTGATTGTGGTTTTTCTTCTGCTACTGTTTCAATTTTTTGTTTTTTACCGCGTCCGCGTTTTGATTTTGCAGGTTTTTCTTCTGCAGGAGCTTCAGTTGCAACTTCTTCAACAACAGTTGATTCTTGCGCAACATCTGTTGAAACTTCTTCAACAACTTCAGCTTTTAATTCTTCATTGTTTTCCATTGATTTTTTACCTTTCTTAAATGTTTAAAATGCTATTTAAAAGGGCTGACCTTTATGTGAATAAATACGCCAAACAAAAGCCAATTGCGGCCAATCTGGAAATCGTATTTAATTTATAACTTCTGACAGATTTAATTTATCATCAACAAAACCTGTTGTCAACACTTATTTTGCAACAAAAGAAATTAATATATTTGTAAAAAGTTTGACATGCCGACTACTTCCTTGGCATAATAGAATAGAAATTAGACTTGGGATAGTTTATGTACATAAAAAAGTTGGAAATAGATAATTTCAAATCCTTTGCCAACAAGACCGAAATACCATTACTTGAAGGATTTACCTCAATAACAGGTCCGAACGGTTCAGGCAAAAGTAACATTATAGACAGTATAATGTTCGCACTTGGTTTGCGTAACGGAAGTGCTTTGCGTATTGAAAACGCTGCTGACTATATCACCGCATTCAACAATCGAAGTGAAGCGTATGTAAAAGTTACTTTTGGCGGAGTCCGGGGATATGATGAACTTACTGTTGCAAGACGTATAAAAAAAGGTTCCCAAGGATATAACAGTACATATTACCTCAATGATAAAGTGGAAACACTTACAAATATCAAAGCCGTTTTGGAAGAATATAACGTTACGCCTAATAGCTACAATGTTGTAATGCAATACGATATTAATTCAATTATCGGGGCAACATCAAAAAACCGCAGAGCAATGATTGACGAAATCGCAGGAGTAGCTGATTTTGACAGACGAATAGATCAGGCAAAAGGAGAACTTGAAAAAGTTGAAAGCCGTGTTCAGTCTGCGTCTTTAATTCTATCTGAAGTTGCCTCGCAGCTTGAACAACTTAAAGAAGAAAGAGAAGTTGCAATAAAATATAAAAAGCTTCAGGATGAAAAGCAGGGACTTGAGGCACAAATCGGTACAGTAAAATTTTTCGATTTAAAACGCAATCTTGAACTTGCACATGAAAATATTCTAAAAGCCAATAAAGATCTGAGAGAAAAAGAAAATTCATCAAAAGATATTGAGGAACGTATAAAATTAATTAATGAAAAATATGAAGAATTAAATAAAAAACTCAAAGAACAAGGCGAAGATGAAAGAGATAAATTAAAAGAAGAACAAAGTAACTTGTCCTCTCAGATTCAGACAAAAAATAGCGCAATAGATTATTCCCAAAAAAATGCTAAAAACGGCATTGAGTTGTACAACAAAAATATCGAAGCTGAACGACTCAATATTAAACTTGCTCATGATAAAGTCGGTATTATAGAAGGCCAAATTAAAGAGAAAAAAGAAGAATTGAGTCAAAAGTTAAAAGATATTTCCGGTTTGAGTTCAACTGCAGACAAATACATTCAGGAACGTAACGAAACATCTAAAACCCTTGATACTCTTAAAGATCAGGATAATAATCTTTTAAAAACTTCCCTTCCGAAAGAAAGTGAATTAAATAATCTTAAGAAAGAAATAGAAGAAGCAAAAGAATTTGTAGCGAATGCGACAAAAAGCAAAGAAGAATTTGCGGATAAAAAATCATTAAAGGAACTTGAAGTAGAAAATCTCAAAAAAGAGATGGAAGAACTTAAAGAAGTTCAGGCATCAACTATGAAAAAACTTGATGATATAAAAACATCAATAGAAGATTATGACCATGATGCGAGAGTTGCCTACCGCAAATTTACCGAAATGGAAGCACAAAAATCAGCATCTTCAGGCGGAGCAACAACACTACCGATATCAACAATTATGAATGCAAATTTTGAAGGAGTTCACGCTCCTATTATGCAGCTCGGGAAAGTTGATGATGAGTATTCTACCGCCCTAAACATAGCTTTTGGAGGGCGTCTTGCTCATATAGTTGTAGATGACACTCACGCCGCAAATGTGGCAATGGAGCATTTACGTGCAACCCGCTCCGGAACGGCAACATTTATACCAATGAACAAAATCAGAAAAGCTCCCGGCAGACTGAACTTACCAAAAGATAACGGAGTAATAGATTTTGCCATAAATCTTGTTGATTTTGATGATATTTATATTGATGCATTTTTCTATGCTGTCGGTGAAACATTGATTGTTGAGGATACTCAAACTGCAGAAAAACTTATCGGCAAATACCGTATGGTAACATTAGACGGCAAATTATATGAAAAATCTGCAGCTATTACAGGCGGTTATATTAAGCAAGGGATGCTGGGATTTGGCAAAAACGATGATAAGGAACTCGAAAATGCAAAGAAAAAAGTGGAAGAACTCCAGAAAAAATACAAAGATGCCTGTGCAAAACGTGATGAATTGGATGACAAATTAAATAAAGTCAGAATTTCCTATTCTAATGCATCAACAGAATATTCAAAATCCCGTATTGAATTAAATAATATGGTTTCGCAATTCGAAAACAGTCAGGGACTTTTGGACTCTAAACAAAAATTTATAGAAGAAAACGAACCGAATATTGAAAAATTAAATAAAGAACTTGATAAAATTGAAGAAAAAAGAATTGAACTTGATACCCAAATAAAAACAGCTCAGGACAGATTAGCGGAGCTTGATAATCTTTTGGGTGATAAAAATTTAAAAGAACTAAAAGAGAAAACTCAGGGAATTGAAGAAGAAATCAGACATCTTCAGACTGAACTTTTAAATGTTAACAACGAAATAAACGGTTTTGACGGTAAAATCAAATTCAATGAACAACTTATTATTTCAAAAAAAGATGATATTAAAAATATTACCCAAAACAATGAATCCCTGACAAAGGATATTGAAACATATAAAGTCGAAATCACTCAGTTAGAGGAGCAATTAACTGCACTATCTGATAAAATAAGCGTAATTGATAAAAAAATCGGGACGCTTGTGAAGGAAAAAGAAGAAATAAATTCAAGTTTAGTTCAACTGCAAACTGATAAAGCCGTAAAATTATCGGAGATTGAAAGAGTAGAGGAACAAATAGAATCTTTCAAAGCAAGACGCAGAGAACTTGAACCGCAATTGGAAGAAGCACGTCAAATTCTTACAGACGGAGGGGTTGATATTGAAAAACTTGAGCCGGTCCAAATTTCAATTGATGATTTAAATGCAAAGATTCAAAGATTAGAAAAGAGAATGCAGGAGCTTGGGGACGTTAATATGCGTGCCATTACAAGTTATGAAGAAAAATCACAAAGAAAACAGGAACTTGATGAACAAATTCAGACTCTTTCTACGGAAAGAACTGCTATTTTTGAAAAAATGAACGGCTTTGAAAAGCAGAAAAAAGAAGCATTTATGACTACTTATACTGCTATAAATGAGAACTTCAAAGATATCTATCACCAACTTTCTGAAGGTGAAGGCAAGTTAATTCTTGAAAATGAAAAAGACCCGTTAGCCGGAGGTATGACTATCGAAGCAAAACCGCGTGATAAAGTAACAAACAACAAACTCAGTGCACTTTCAGGCGGAGAAAAAGCTCTCACCGCTCTGGCATTGGTATTTTCGATTCAAAAATATCTGCCGGCTCCATTTTATGCACTCGATGAAGTTGATGCAAGTTTAGATGCAATGAATGTGGAGAGAATTGCAGATATGATTAAAAAGCAATCTGACGATACCCAATTTTTAGTTGTAACTCACAAGCCGCTTATGGTTGGAGCAGCTCACAGAGTTGTCGGGGTAACACAAAAAGAAAAAGGAAAAACAAAAGTAACAGGTGTTCAAAACAATGGATAATGCAATAATTAACGGAGAAGATTTAGGAATATACGAAGGATTAAGTTCCCACGAAGCCAATGACGGTATCGGAATTTTAGTTGAAATGGCAAAATCCGGGAAAATTGATCCTTGGAATATAGATATTGTTGATGTTACAGAAAAATATCTTCAAAAAATGATGGAGATGAATTCTCTTAATTTGAAGGTAATTTGAAGGTTGCAAGCAGAACATTTTTATTTGCGGCTATTTTGTGCAGAATGCAGTCAAATGTTCTGGCCGGATTGACATTAGAAGAATTTCAGGATAGCGAAGAACCTGAAATGATATACGATGAAAACGGTTTACCGGTTGATGATTATTTATCCGAGGATGATTTTATTCCGACAAACAACATTGTAAGATGGGATGAAGCTCTGAAGCGCAGAACAAGCGTCAGATTAAACCGCAACAGAGTCGTTACATTGAAAGACCTCATTAAA
>CACXAK010000015.1 GCA_902765655.1 uncultured bacterium
CAACGGAAAACCGCAAGCCGTCACAACGGCTGATACACAATAAACCCGGTGGCGCAGGAGCGCGGCACCGATGAAAAAGAAAAGGCCGCCCGGATGGGCGGCCTTAAAGCATATCTCAGAGTTTGTCTTATCCCACGACCTGGAAGTCCGTGGCATACTGGCGGAAGAGGAAGGTGTTGGGGAGTCCCACTTCGGCGATCGTGCCGATGGCGACAATATCGGTCGGTTCCTCGAGATTCACCGTGACCTTGACCGTTCCCTGCGTCGGATAATCGAAGGAACCAACTCGGATCCACTCGGTGCCGTCGTTGACATAGACGGTACGCGGTCCGAAGACACAGTCAAACATCCAGGTGTTTTCGGCAATGAGCTGATAATCCAGCGTGAAACCGACGCAGTTTTCCACCGTCTCATTCAGAACGGAGTAATTCTGCAGAGAATCCAGGAAGCCCTTCTTGGACCAGGTCATCCCGACATCTTCGATGATATCGGTATCGGTGTATTTTGCCTCTCCGACGGTGAGAAGGGCACCCGGGAACTCATCAACAAGGAATCTGGTCTGTACCCAGCCAGCACGCTGACGGTTCTCATTGGAGAGATAGAGAATGAAGGACATATCGTCCTTTTCTGCAAGGCCGGTCACCTCGGTGCCCTCATAGGCCCAGGGCATCTTCTGACGGCCCAGGTGCCAGTCGACCACGCGCTCCACCGGGACCGCGGGACCGCACACACGCTGATTCTTCAGTGCTTCTTCCCGATCCTTGAAGATGTTGAAGACCTCAGAGTCATAGTCAAAATGAGCAACATAACGGGTCTTGAAATCGCTCAGATAGCTGTCGTCATCCGGAAGATCGACATAACGGTCGTCTCCGGTTGCCAGGATGGCCTGCTTGGCGACATTGCGGATCGAATCCATATAAATCTTATTTACATTAACATTATAAATTAAATTTTAACGATATTAAGATTTCATTACATAATCTTTATATCTGAGGAAAAATATTAATATTTTCTTTATATCTTATTTAAAAAACAATATTATTTTATGTGCTTTATAAATTCAACAGCATCCTCTTTTGTTGTTATATCGCCGTTTAGCTGTGCTTCATGAAGCTCGTTCAAAATTCTGCCAAGCTGCGGGGACGGGGTTATATTTAGTAATTTCATAACTTCATTACCGTCTAATAATTTTGGCAGTGGTTTTATTGTTTCAAGGCTGTCAATATAAAAATTTAAAAGTTTGTCAAGCATAGTGAGGTTTTCGTTGACAATATCTTCCGTAATTTCAGGGCCAAGCGCGGACAATCTGTCTGCTTTTCCAATTATTATCGCATCAATTGAATCATCTTCCATTTTGCGAACATAACGCATCATAATTTTATCTGTTAATTCGGGCGAACAAACTACCATAGTTGCATACATGTGATTTTTAATCATTTTCTGCACATATTTAATCTGTTTATTTGAAAATGCTAATTTTTTCAAAATTTCAGGTGCCATTTTTGAGCCGACATCATCATGCTTATAAAATCTGTGGCGGCCGGTATTTTCTTCAATAAACCATGTCGAAAATTTGCCTATGTCATGCATGAAGGCAGAGAGTTTCAAATGCGCAAGGCGAGAAAAGCCCCCAAAATCAACTTTATCTAAGTGTTGTTTTACAAAATCCGAAGAATTTTCATATAAAATCTGAATTTGTTTTACCGTTTCAATACTGTGGTGAAATAAATCCAAATGGTGATGAGCATTAGGCGGAACCTGTTTCAGTTCTTTAACAAAGGGAAATATTAATTCCAAAATGCCACAGTTATTCATTTCCAACAGTGCGCTATGAGCATATTCCCCGTTAAACAATTTCATGATTTCATATTCAATACGTTCTTTTGCAGGCTTGTTAATCAGGGGGGCGTGTTTTTTTGCTATGTCCATAAGCTCTTTAGAGATTTCAAAGCCCAAAGTTGAGTGGAATCTGAAAATTCTAAGTAATCGTAGCGGGTCATCGGTGAAATTTTCTTCTCTTATACCGTTTAAAATTTTATTTTCAAAATCCTTCAATCCGTTTACAGGGTCAAAAATTTCTCCGTTTTTGATATTTACTGCAATTGCATTGACTCTTAAATCTCTTCTTAATATGTCTTTTTCAAGTGAATTTTCAACAGGATTTGTTATGTCAAGATAATTGATTTTGTCCTCCAAAACTACTCTGTAAATTTTGTTTGTTTCATCAAGAGGAACGAATGTTCCTCCTAAAAAATCGGCAACTTTTAAAGAAAAATCTCTTGCATCCGTATCTGTCACTATTAAATCTCTGTCTAAGATTTTTTTGTCTGACAAAATATCGCGTACTGCTCCGCCAACAAGCCGGATATCATTATTAAAAAAGCTTGCTAAATTATTTAAGATTTCATCATTTTGAATTTTATTTTTTATAATTTGAGTATTCATAAATAATGTTCCCTAATGCTACTGTTGCAGAATAATGTTCCCTAATGCTACTGTTGCAGCGGTTTCCGCTCTTAAGATCATATCCCCGAGAGTGAGCATTTCAAGTTGTATGTCATTCTGAGCAGGAGATTCTTCGGGCTTTGCCCTCAGAATGACGGAGTGCGAAGAATCCCCTCCTATTAAAAGTTGTTTAAATCCGTCAAATTCTTTTTGCGAAAAACCGCCCTCCGGCCCAATTATTACAAGAATTTTATCACCTTTTCTAATCGGCTTTTCATTAAATGATTCCCGTATTGTTTTTGATGCAATTCTTTCACAAAAAACAAGTATTTTGTCAAAATTGTTTTCGGATAAGAGTTTTTCAAATGTTGTGCGTGGGTAACAGGTTGGTATATCTGCTCTTTCGCATTGTTTTGAACTTTCATACATAATCTTTTGCCATTTTTCGATTTTTTTGTCTATCATCTCGTTATTTAGCGCGCAATTGTCGGTTTTAACGGGATAAACTCCGCTTACTCCAAGTTCGGTTGCTTTTTCAATCAAAAGGTTTTGGGCGTCGCTTCGCAGCGGGCTCTGTGCAAGATAAAGTTCAAAATCAAGAAATCTTTTTGACGGATAAAATTTATCAATTCTTACCGTAATTTTATCGTTTGTAATAGATGCAATAGTTGTTTCGTATTGAATTTTGTCGTCAATAAGTAATAAGCTTTCACCTGTTCTTGCACGCAGAGAACGGGCGATATGAAAATAATTTTCTTTATCGGATATTGTTATTTCATTATTCGTAACTTGGTTTGAATTTATAAAAAAATGCGGCATAATTTCCTCTTTTTACTGATTATATCATAATTAATCAATAACTATTTCTTTTTCATTTTTGTATGTTACATATCCTAAGTTTGCTTTTGGCGGTTTGCGCAAGTATTTGCGTTTTGTGTAGATAACTCCGATTTTCGAAGAATTTTTGCCTTGCGAATTTTCTTTTGCAAGTTTTGCACATTCCAAAATTAATTCGTCTGTCAGATTTTGGGTTTTCAGTAAAACATGAGAACCCGGGCAATCTTTAGTGTGGAACCAAAAATCTTCATCAGATGCCAATTTTGATATAATGTAATCATTTTGTTTATTGTTTTTGCCTATATAAATTCTTGTTTGATTTGGTTTTTCTATAAAGGTTATACCTTCACCGGAATTTCTAATGCTCATACTTTGCATTGAAATTCTACCCTTTCCCATAGGTAGAGGGGTAAATAATTCTTGTTCTATTTCTCTCAATTCTTCAGTATTTTTAGTTATTTCAATTGAATACAAAACGCTTTCCAGATATTCTTTGTTTTGATTGTTTTCTTCAATTAATTCGTTTAATTTTATCCCTGCGTTTTTGCCTTTGTTGTATTTTTTATAATAATCGTTCGCGTTTTCTTTTATGTTTTTTGTGCTTTTCAGCGGAATTGTTACCCCCTGATTATTTTCATAATCGAATACTTTTGCCTCGTTTGAATAGTCTTTTAAATTATAGAGATTTGCCATGAGTAAATCCCCGTAAAGACGGTATTTGTCAAAATTTTCGCTTCTTTTTAATTGCAAAGACATTTCGTTTAGAGTTTTTTTGCATTTTTTCAGCTTTTGATTAGTAATATTAACGTATTCTGATTTCAGTGCCTTAAATTTTGCTTTATTTATCAGTGTCGCATAGTAGTTATCAATTGTTAAACTGATATTATTACTGAATATTTTTTGTCTGAAACTTTTTAAGAACCCGTATCGTTCTTCAATAAAATATTTTGATGAATGTTCCGGCGGATAGGTGTATGGAATTTGCCCGTAAACTTCTCTTACCTGACTTTTATCTGCACCTACATTGTGTGCGCAGCCCAAAATGATATTAGTATCGGTATTATACAAAATTACATTTGAATATTTTCCCATAAGTTCAATTGCAAGACAAAGATAAATTTTATCTCCGATTTCATTAAAGGTTTCAATATATAGCTCTAAAATTCTTTCTCCGTTCGGTTGTTCAATTTTGGCTATGCGTGAATTATTAAGATATTTGCGCAAAAGCATACAAAACATAGGAGGTTTTTGCGGAATTTCAATTAATCTTTTTTTTGAATTCTCATCAGACATAAAGCAAGCGTGGTAAAATTCGGGGGTGATATTTATGTAAAATTGCTTTGTTACTCCGTTATTTCTCAATGACAAAATCAGCTCTCTGCGGGTTGGCTGCTGAATTTTATTAATTCTTGCCCCGCTGATGAACTCTTTGTTTTCATCAATAAAAGCTTTTAAGATTTGGCTATCAAATGAAATCATAAAGAAAATTTACCAAAAATCAATATTATTGTCTAATGTTTTTTTGTTTGTGGTAAAATTAGTTTTGCAAAATATAAATAGAAAAAGGAATATAAGAGATGATTAAAACAGAATTTAAAGACCATGAATGTGGGAAATTAAGACTTGAAGATATTGATAAAACCGTCACATTATCCGGCTGGGTTGCTACCGTTCGTGATTTGGGCGGGATTTTATTTATTGAATTGCGCGACAGAAGCGGTGTATTTCAACTTGTTGCAAATCCGCAGATAAATCCGCAGGTTCATGAAGTGTTCGGGAAAGTACGAAGCGAATATGTCATAAAAGTTACGGGTAAAATAACAAAAAGACCTCCGGAAACTTATAACGAAAAATATCCTACAGGACAGGTTGAAATGTATCCTGATTCTGTTGAAATCCTTTCAGAATCAAAAGTTCTTCCGTTTGTTCTTGATGATGAAAATGTTTCTGAAGATATTCGTTTAAAATACAGATATCTTGATTTAAGACGTGAATCAATGCTTTCAAAACTCGTTTTGCGTCACAATATTGTTACTGCAATCAGAAACTATATGAACGGTTTAGACTTTTTGGAAGTAGAAACTCCGATTCTGATAAAAACAACTCCTGAAGGGGCAAGAGATTATCTTGTACCGTCAAGAGTACAGGAAGGTAAATTCTTTGCACTTCCTCAGTCACCACAAATATTTAAACAACTTTTGATGGTTGGCGGTATTGAAAGATATTATCAAATAGCAAAATGCTTCAGGGATGAAGATTTGCGTGCTGACAGACAACCTGAATTTACACAAGTAGATATTGAAATGTCTTTTGTAAAACAACAGGATGTAATAAAAGTTGTTGAGGGCTTGATTGTTGATGCGTTCAAAGCAGCAGGAGTTGAAGTCAAACCACCGTTTACCCAGATTTCATGGCAGGAAGCAATGGACAGATTCGGTTCTGATAAACCGGATACAAGATTCGGTTTAGAATTGTTTGATATCGGCGATATAATTATGCAATCGGAATTCCAAATTGTTAAAAATACTCTTCAACAGGGCGGTATTGTTCGTGGTATAAGAATTCCTGGCGGTGCTAAATTCTCAAGAAAAGAAATCGATGATATTACAAAAATTGCCGTTTCATTTGGTGCAAAAGCACTAGCAAATATCATTTATCAGGAAGACGGAACTCCAAAATCACCTGTTTTGAAGTTTGTTACTGATGAGCAGGCAAAGGCAATTCAGGAAAGAGCAGGCGCTCAGGCGGGCGATATAATATTCTTCCTTGCTGACAGACCAAAACTTGTTTATGACATTATGGGAAGATTAAGATTACATTTCGGGAAAATGCTAAATCTTATTGATGAATCTAAACACGCATTGTTATGGGTTGTAGACTTCCCGATGTTTGAATGGAGCGACGAAGAACAAAGATTTATGGCTATGCACCATCCGTTTACTTCTCCAAACTTGGAAGATATGGATAAGTTAAAATCAGGTGATTTGGGTAATGTAAAATCTATCGCTTATGATATTGTTTACAACGGAACAGAACTTGGCGGTGGTTCAGTCAGAATCCACTCATCAGAAGTTCAGCAGGAAATCTTTAAGGCGTTAGGCTTAACTCAGGAAGAAGCAGAAGAAAAATTCGGATTTATGGTTAATGCTTTGCAGTACGGTACTCCTCCTCATGCGGGTTTGGCTATCGGGTTAGACCGTCTTGTTGCATTACTTGCAAGAACTGATTCAATCCGTGATGTCATCGCATTCCCGAAAAATGCGGGCGCTAAATGTTTAATGTCAGGTGCTCCGGGTGAAGCTTCAATTCAGCAGTTAAGAGAATTGCACATTAAAAGCACGGTGCAGCAACAAAATAAATAACTTAAATATTTAAACAATAAAAAAGCGGCTGTTTATGTCAGCCGCTTTTTTATTCTAAAAATTATTTTGTAATATTCGAATATTTATTTAAAATATCAAATCCTTTGCGGGTTAATTTATTCTTATCTTTAGTAAATAATCTTATCTTTTTTAAAGTTTCAGCAGAGAATGTTTTTTTGAATGAAGAGGGAAATTTATCATTTCCTTCAGGTGGTACTCCTCCGGCTCCTACTGCAAATGTCAGCTGCTTTGTTTTGATTTCTTTTGATTTTTCGTTAATAAGACAAGATTTTGGTTTACTTACATTTTTTACTGTTCGAGGTTGATATATTTTTGAAACTAACATTTTGAAAACTCCGTTTTGTAGTATTAAGTTTTAGAAAAATAAAATTTGCGGTATTTTGTAAAAATTACTTCATTTTTTTTATAAATCTGTGTGCATCAATAACATCATCTGCTGTTATTGGCGGCGGTCCTTCTATAATCTCTAAAGCATTATGAATATCGCTTTTTTGATTAAAATTTAAAACGATGTCGCCAAAATTTTTTCCGCATATTTGACAGGTCAAATTGCAAATTAAAATATCTCCTTCAATTTCTTTAATTGATACTGAATCTGATGTAAAATCATTTCGACACTGCGAACAGCACAGATTTTTAAACAAATTTGAAATTTCTTTAAGATTAAATTCTGTCATATTAAAATTTTACATCAAAAATTCAATGTTATTTTTTTTATCATTTTGGGATTAATATGCATGGAAGATTGAAAGATTATTCCAAACGATGGCAAGAGAAACCAAAGGAGGTTATCATGGCTATCAATTTAATCCTTTTCGGGTTTATCGTTTACACTGCATTGATCGTAGTACCAAGCATCTGGGATGAGTTAACCGCTGAAGGATAAATATTTTTTTTGTTAAAGCATTTATGTTTTCTGTAAGTTTGTAGATTTTTAAGTGTGGAAGTTACGTTTATTCAAAAACGCAGATATTTTGTGCATGCAAAAATTTTATCCTGAAATTTGACTTTCCCCAAGGATAAACACGTTCCAATTTTTTGATTCTTCTTTTACGGCTTTGTAAAAGTCTTTTACTAAAATATGGCGTGTCTGAATGGGATTGTAATTTTTTGATTTCAGATAATCTTCAAGTTTTTGTGAATTATTTATATATTTTTTCTGTTTTACGATAGGGTAAAATGCGCGTTTTTTTCTGGCTATTTCACAAAGCATTGCATTTATGATTTGATCATAATCAATTTCATATCCGCTGTTTGTAGTGATATCAAGTATATAATTCAGATTATCCTCGGTTGTAATTGAGAAGTAAGCCAAAACTTTATTTGATTCTTCATAAACATATCTTGTTTTGTAAAATCTTGAAAAACCCTGAAAGAATTCGCTTTCAAACTCTTTATAATGTCTGAGCAGAGATGGTTTGAATATATTAATTACTTCTCCATTGTATAATTCTGAAATTGCTTTGGCATCCGAATTTTGAGCATAACGCCATTTAAGATTTGTTTTTTGGGGAATCGGGTGCTCAATTTTCCACAGAGTTTCGGAAGAACATTGCCTGAATCCGCAGCCGTTTACAAATAAATCAAACAATTCATTGTGACATTCATCAATAACAACACTGAATGTATGTGCTCCTTTTCCTCCCATTTTTTGTATAAGAAATTCAACGAGCTGTTTGCCTATTTCATATCGGTTTTCTTTAAATATTAATCTTGTTATATTTATTTTGTAATGATTACCGGGAGTGCAAACACAAGTTATTAAACCCAGAATTTCTTTATCTTCAATAAGGATAAACGATTCAGAGCGGAACTTCATTGATAACGGCATCATTGCATTAACAAATCCCAATGATTCCTGAATAAGGTTTCTTGCAAGTTTGTCGCTGTCGTCATCGCATAAATATGATATAAGTTTTTTCAGCTTTGAATAATCAAAACAATTTAATCTTCTGATTGTTACCATAATCAAATTATAGCTTTATTTTCGCTTTGTTGCAAGTTAGTAATTTATTAATATTTGTTAATATATTTATAAATTTTTTAAAGTTTTTCTAAATGTGTGTCGATATCTTATTTGTAATTAGTCTAATGGAGATAAACATTATGAAGAAGATAACAACACCATCCTTGAATAGATGCGAAAGTGTTGAATTAATATTAAGAGGAGCAAAAAAGCGCAGAATTATGGCTTATTCAATAGCTGCGGAAGTAAATTCCAATGCGGGAGTTAAGACCAATTTGCGCGCAGTGAAGTAATTTATGCTATGAGAGTATTAAAACACAAATAAGAAGAGAGTTTTATAATTCCCGGTTCGAAAACGAACCGGCTTTTTATTGTTCAAAATAACGTGTCTTTATTTTTTTTCAAAAATATGTTATTATTGCTTTGCATACAAATAAACAGGAGTCAAATATGGAAGAAGAAATGAATCAAAATCAATGTGAGTGCGGAGAAAGTAACTGCCAATGTGAAGAACATAACTGCTCAAAAGAATGTTCGGTCAGAGGTTATGATATTCTTGCTCTGATATTTTGTATATATCCGATTGCAATTTCAATTTTTGGAATTGATTATCACAATGCGGATGCAATGGTTCAGACGGGTGTTAAAATGTTATCATTCATAGCATTTCCCCTTGTATCAGCAATTATAAGTCTGAAAAAATCTGATAAGTGCAGAACTCACGGTTCAATTGTTTTTACTGCAGTATTTATTTTACTTGTTGTATATTCTGTGATTCTTCTTGTCGGGTTTACTGACGGCGGGAAATTATTTTAATAATATATAAATACATAGATTTTCATGCCAAATATGTTTCATTCATATTTGGCATGTTTATTTTATAATGTTCTTATGTATAGCGGATATTTGCATAATCAGTATGATGTAATTGTTGTAGGTGGCGGACACGCCGGCTGTGAGGCAGTTTTGGCGTGTGCAAAATTGGGGTTAAAAGTTCTTTTGGCAACTTTGAATGTCGAAAATATTGCCCTTCAGCCCTGCAATCCTGCAGTCGGCGGTCCTGCAAAGTCTACTTTAGTGCGTGAAATAGATGCTCTAGGCGGGGTTATGGGTGAGGTTACGGATGCTACATATCTGCAGTTAAAAACGCTAAATTCCTCAAAAGGTCCTGCAGTAAGAGCACTGCGCGCTCAGTCAGATAAAGCTGAATATTCCCGCTATATGCGCAATTTACTCGAAAATAATGAAAATGTTTTTATAAAGCAATGTTGTATAACGGAATTAAAAGTAGAAAATGGTGAAATTGTCGGCGCCGTTGATGAATTCGGTGCAGAATATTCGGCACGTGCTGTTGTATTGACAACTGGAACATCTCTGGAAGGAAGAATTTTTGTCGGTCTAAGATCATTCAGCGCCGGAAGATTGGGTGAAAAGGCCGCAATTGGCTTATCTGATAGTTTGCATAAATTAGGTATTGAAACTAAAAAACTCAAAACGGGAACTCCTGCCAGAGTCGATAAGCGTACTATTGATTATTCAAAAATGATTATTCAGCCCGGAGATGAAGAGCTAAATTTCTTTTCATTTAAGCCAAATCGCCCGATTAGGAAAACATATCCATGTTATCTGACAAAAACAAACGAAGAAACTCACAAAATAATTCGTGAAAATCTTGATAAATCCCCAATGTATCAGGGATTGATTCAGGGGGTAGGGCCAAGATACTGTCCGTCTATCGAAGATAAAGTTGTTCGTTTTGCCTCAAATCCTTCTCATCATATTTTTATTGAACCGGAAGGTTTAGGAACTTACGAAACTTATATTCAGGGATTTTCAACCAGTTTGCCTTATGATGTTCAGGTTCGTATGATAAGAAGCTTGCCGGGACTTGAAAAAGCCCATATTATCAAACCGGCTTATGCTGTAGAATATGATTATGTCCCTGCAATTCAGACTACACATTCGCTGATGTCTAAAAAAATAAAGGGGCTTTTCTTCGGCGGACAAATTAACGGGACAAGCGGATATGAAGAAGCTGCAGCTCAGGGATTAATTGCGGGTATAAATGCATTTAATTATATTAATGGCTCAGAGATGCTTGAATTGTCGAGAAGTTCATCTTATACAGGAACCTTAATTGATGATTTGGTAACAAAAGATATTCAGGATCCGTACAGAATGTTGACTTCACGTTCTGAATACAGATTATTGCTAAGGCAGGATAATGCCGATGAGAGGTTAACTCCAATCGGTCATAAATTGGGGCTTATTGATGATGAGCAATTTTTCAGGTTTGAAGAAAAGCAAAGATTAATTAAAGAAGAAACTAAACGCCTTGAAACAGTAAAAATACCTGCGAATGAAGAAACAAACAGGATTCTGGCGAAATATGACGAGCATCTTGAAAGAGGGATGCGCGCATCTGAACTTTTAAAACGACCAAATATTGATTATAAAATTATACAAGAGCTTGATTCTCAGACACAAGCCATGCAAATTTCAAAAGATGTTTATGAGCAGATAGAGGTCATAATTAAATATGAAGGATACATAAAACGTCAGGAAGATCAGGTTAATAATGCCGGTAAGCTCGAAAAATTTAAAATCCCGGATGATATTGATTATTCAAAAATTAATCACATTTCTTCCGAAACAAAAGACAAACTTTCAAAAATCAGACCGAAAGATTTGGCACAAGCATCAAGAATCGGCGGGATTAAACCGGCGGATATATCTGTTTTAATGGTGCTGCTTGATAAGCACAGAATTTAAAAATGACCTAAACAAGTGAAAGTTTTGTAGCAGAAGTTGTTATTTTTCTTAGTTTTTCTATTCTGCGCATTACAAAATTTGCGTTTTTATCTGAGGGGCTATATTCAAGAAACTTGTGATAATATCGTTTTGCTTCTCTTTGTTTCCCAAGTTTGTCGAGGCAAAATGCAATGTCATAGTATCCCTGTATATAATTAGGATTAATTTTTAAAATTTGTTTATATAATTCAAGTGCAGAATTAAAAAGCTCCATTTTTACCAAAAGTGTTGATTTTCTTATGTAAGCGTTCAGGTATGTCGGAGAATTTTCAATCAGTTTTTGATAAATCATCATTGCCATGTCCTGTTCATCGCACTGTTCATGCGCCAGACCTAATTGATAGATTGCATCAGCATTATCCGGCTCTAATTCAACGGCATGAATGAAGCATTTTATTGCTTTACAAGGTGTTTCATCCTCCAAATGGCAAAGCCCGAGTTCATAAAAAGTTTCAAAATTGTCTTTGTCTAGTAGTGCGGCCTTTTCTAATGAATTAATTGCTTTTTTAAGCTTCCCCAAATTCTTATAGCATACTCCCAAATTTAAATATGTATCAGGATTATTTCGGTCAAGTAAAACAGAATTAAGATAACAACTGATTGCTTCTTTGAAAGATTTTTTGGACTTTAAAATATCGGCTTTGTTTCTCAAGTCTGTTTTTTGTTTCTGAACCTTGAATGGTGTGCTCATATATTCGGATTTTGAAATATTTTTGCTCAACTTCTTTGCTCTTCTTTATTAGCTTCCATTGCTAATTTTAAATTTTTTTTGTAAAGAGAATAACCACCATTTGATGTAAAGATTAATCAATCATTAGATTTATTCGCATATTAATGGTATAAATTTGTTATGAAAAAGTTGTTAATTGTTTTAGGGATTTCAAGTTTAGTTTTTTTACCGTCTGTACCTGTAATTGCTGATGATGCGGTTCAGTTGAGAGGGGTAGAAAAGCCGAAAATTGAATTGCCGAAACAGGATTATAAAAAAACGGATACTCTTTTAACTGAAGATGATGAAATTCTTAATCAGATTGTAAAACTTCAGCGAGAAAAAGATCTTGAAGATATAGATAATTTGTGGAAAGGTACAGTTTCAAATAATCAGGTTATCGGATTTGCGCTTAAAAAGCTTGCTACGCCGGAAAGTCAAAGAAGAATTCATTCATCTCTTATGGCAAAAACACTCTCTGCAATAGTATCCGGTGCTTCTCTTGCTCCTACCTTGCTGGGGCAAAACTATATGATCCAGTCTGCGACATATGGGGCAGGTAAGATTGCACAAAATCTTTTGAACAGAAAGAATATACCAAAGGAAATTCCTTTGACAGATACTGAATTAATTGAACTAGCAGGACTTATTGAAAACTTGCAGGATAAAATAATAAGTGCATATTACAATTATAAAAACAGTTTGGCATTGCTGAAAGAAATTCGTTCAAGAGAAATGCTTTACAGTAAAAATTATGCAAAAGCTATGGATGATGAGGATTTTTTAGAAATAGCAATTCAGTCAACTCTTTATCAGGATATGCAATTAGAAGAAGAAAAATATATTCAGCTGTGTAAAAAATATCATCTTGAACTTCAGCGGCTTGCAGGTAAAAAGGTTGTAGATGAGCTGAATTTATATCAGTATGATTATGAAGCAACTCTTGTTGGAAATGGGGTGAATAATGCGAAATAAATTATTATTAATGGCAACAATAATGTGTATCAGCGGATTAACCTGTGCAAATGCAAATCTTGCACTAACGGATATGGTTGCTCCAAAAGATCCCGCTTACAGGGTAGGAATTTCTGAAATCCCGGAAAATCCGTATATTCAAAAAAGGCATGATGATTCGCTTGAACAAGTTATAAAAAGAAAAACGGATATAAGCGATGCTCCGCATGAAATGTCATACGGAGAATTGAGCATAAAAAATTTGTCAAAAGAAATTGCGTATGATCTTGAATGTGAAGAACAAGATATGATTGCTGATTTATCTTTATTGTGGCAGGGGGCTGCAAGTCAAAGTGATACCATAAATTTTGCATTGTATAAATTGGCAAACCCTGATGCTGACAAACCAAATAAAAGTACAGTTAAAAATATGTTAAAAACAGTAGCAAGCATGTCCACTCTTGTAGGTGCAGGAATGTCTAACCCGTTGCTTGCCGGAACATCTCTTATTGGGGCGAATGTTCTTGGAATAATGGGGCAGGACACAAAAGCTCTTAATTATAAATATTCAAAAGTCACTGATGCTGACATGATTATTCTGATAAGAAAAATAGAGGATCTACAACAAAAAACAGTTGATTTATATTACGATTATATGAATGCCAAAGAGCAGTTAACTCAAACTGCTAAATTATCACAGCAGCGTAAAGAAAGATTTGAACTCGCTCAAAAAAATAACGTATCAAGAGAAATTATTGTAATAACAGATTCTTATTACAGAACTGCTATGGATAAACAAAGAACCGCTCAATCTGAGTTTTTATCAAAAAGAGCAGCACTTGAACAGTTTGTAGGAAACGAGACGTTTACTCAGTTTGAACAGGAATTGGCTCTCAGAGAAAATTCTCAAAATGGCAATCAGTCAAGTATAAAAGAAGATTATAACAATACAGTAGCAAATGTTGAGAAGTATACAAATAATTTGGAAAGCAGAACTGCGAGTCTTTCAGGCGTCGGGTATGTAGGAGAAGATGAAGATCCGAATTTGTCAAAACTCGATCCGATTGAGCCGACTCCGCTTGAAAAAGAGCAAGCAATAGAGCGCGGTCTTGAACAGCAGGAACAGGAGCTTACCAAAGAAGTGGATGAAGTTGAGCAGGAAGCCAAATCAAAATCCAAAAAGTTCTTCAAGAAAGCTAAAAAAGAAAAAGCAGAAAAAATTAAAGAAGAAAAAGTTAAAGAAGAAAAGCCCAAAAAAGTAAAAAGAGATCCTTATGATACCAAAGGATTTATCTTCCTGCATGATAAACAGCCGGATGCGGATAATTATGCTGACGCCGAAACCAATACAGTTCAGCCGACTGTAAGTAATAAATCAGAAAGTAAAAAAACTAAAAGGCAAAAGCAAAAAGAAGAAAAAATGTTGCACGAAGAAACTCAGAAAATAGAAAAAATGGATAAAAATGAAATTATTGCTCCAGAAGGGCATAAGCCAGAAGCAACTAATTACCACGGTGTGGAACTTTTGCCTTTAGATGAAATTAAGGCGCCTGATTTAAGACCGAACGGTTATTCTATTTTTGCGAGATAAACTGAAATGAAATTTATACCATTTGAGATTAAAACAGGTGAGCAGAATATGAAAACGGATTCTGACTTGCTTGATTATGCTCTAGATAGCGGATTGTCAGAGCCGATATTCAGATTATACGGATGGAGTCCTGCCTGTATTTCGCTCGGACGCAATCAGGGTGATGAATTTCTGGATTATAATTTTTTAAAATCAAATGGTATAGATGTTGTAAGACGCTTAACAGGCGGTCGTGCGTTGTTGCATGATAATGAAATTACTTACAGCTATATTTGCCCGGTATCTTATCTTAATAATGGCGAACATGTTGTTTCTTCTTATAAGGAAATTTGTCAAATATTCATTGAAAAATTTAAAAAATTTGGGATAAATATAGATTTTGGAACTCAAAAGCAGGTAAAAACCGGTTTTGATTATTGTATGTTAATTTCTACCGGTGCAGATTTATGTTATAAAGGTAAAAAACTTATCGGTTCTGCGCAATGCCGAAAACACGGATATATTTTGCAGCATGGCTCTATATTGTACGATTATGACAAAGTGCTTATAGAAAAAATATTTGGAGAAGAAATTTCTACAAACGAAATAACAAGTATAAAGGAAATAAATCCGAGAATTAGTAAAGAAGATATAATAAATCTTTTAAGTGAGTATTGATTTTTTGGTATTTTGATGATAATTTGAAAAGGGTGCAAGGTAGCGTAGCTACC
>CACXAK010000016.1 GCA_902765655.1 uncultured bacterium
CAATATCGTCTATTGTTTCACGATTTTGTACAATAACAGGTGTATTGCCTTGACCATCATATTCAACTGAATAATTTTCTTCTCCAATCTGTTTTATTTGTGATAATTTTTTACCGTTATCGTTATATGTATTTTGTGTTGCAGATATTTGTTTTCCGTTCTCTTCAACAATTATTGTTTCTTTGTTACCTTCTTTTTGTGTAGTAGTTTTCTTATCTCCGTCATAAGTATATTCAGTTGATTTTATAACATTACCTTGTGCATCTTTTACAATATGTGATGCAACTTTACCATTAATAGAAGTGGTTTCTGTTACAGTCCCATCTTCATTATAACTATATTGAACAACTTCTTTTGATCCGGCTCCTTTATCAGTCGTTTTACTAATTGGTTTATCCGGATTTTTGGGGTCAAATTCTGTTGTAACACTTCCTTGAACTAATGTTTTTGATTTAAGAGTTTTACCACCATTTTCATAAGTTTCTGTTAACTTACTTCCGTCATCGTTGTTGTATACTTTTGAACTTAATACGGAATTTTCACCATCTTTAACATAATTTTCGGTTAGTTGTGTATTTTCTGTATCGTTGTGATTGTAGACAACATTTGTATTACCTTTGGCATCCGTATTTGCGGATTCTACAGTATCAGCAGACGAGCCTATTACATTAAGAAATTCAAGAATATCTTTTTGTGCATTAGTACCTTTGTAATCTTCACCGAGAAAATTTGCAGCTTCACGTTTGCCCATATTTGTACTTTTATGTTTTTCGGCAGCTTCTTTAATTGCAGATTTTGCATCTGCTAATTCTTGGGCATCAAGAATGTTATTATGATCCTTATCAAATTTTTTAAATATTGAATCTGCTGCTGCATTATTCCCAAATGCAGAACGCTGTATCCCTTTGTCTGTTTTGTTAAAATCATATGAGCCGTTTTTTCTACCAAACCTTATGTCCATGTTGTCCATAATTTAAACTCCGCTATTAGAAAAATATAAATAATTTAATACAGCTTTCAACGACATAATTAGGAAAAAACTTTAAAAATAATGAGAATATGTTAAGATATATAAACAAATATTTTAAAACCATAAATAGCATCCAAATGTTTAAAAAACAATAACAATTTTAATTAAACTAATGACAATATTATATTTGTAATTATAAAAAATACTATATTTATTATCGCTAAATAAAAGCCAATATTAGAAAAAAAGCTTGAAAAACAATTACAAAAAGAAATTAAAAAAGAACAAAAAGAAAACAATGAAAAAACTAAAAAAGAGTATTATGAACAACTTAAAAAAGAAACTATGTTCTTAAGTATGGATGAAGTTTTGAAGAAAAAAGGTAAAATTACGAAATTTGATAAATTTAAACTTAGAATAAAATACTTTTTTGCCAGATTAAAACCATACAAAAATAATAAAAAACTTTAAATCCGTTATCTCAATCACATAGTTAATTACATCTCATTCTATGTGTAAATGTACAACGGTGCTCTGTTGTTATGTATCAGGGATTTTGACATAAAAGAACGCAAGTTTGACATCTTTAGTAGGAAGTTTTTGAAATTTTTGTCAAAAGTTGATAAAATACATCATAATAAAAATATAATATAAACAGGACTACAATTCAGATATCACAAAAAAAAGTTGCCATTAAATAACGGCAACATTAAATAAACACGAGGATATTAAGAGAGAGAGTATAAAATAAACTTTTTTTAATTCTTAAATCCTTTTCACAAATATTTTAGATTTAATCTTTATTTTCCCTGAATTGAAATTTGCATTTCCCTTACACTTATATAAAGTATTTTTATTTTATGAAATTGCGTTTTTATATAAATGTTGTTAACAATTCTTAAATAAAGGTGTTTTGTAGATATCAAGTATATATTATTTATATATAAAATATAAATAAATCGAGGTTTTATCTTAATATTCAAATTAATAAATAATAAAAAATCATGCCTGAAGGCATGATTTTTTGTGTAAATTTATTTTATTTTTTTTAAAATAAACCCATTTCAATTACTTTTTGGCAAATTCTTACGGTATTAAGAGCCGCACCTATTCTTAAATTATCGGCAACGCACCAGAGAGAAATACCATTATTAAATGCCAGATTTTTTCTGATTCTGCCGACATAAACAGGGTCAACTCCGGAAGAGTCTTTTGTTGTCGGGTATTCGAAATTCTCCGGATTATCAATTACCTTGACGCCGAATGTATTTTGTAAAATACTGCGAATTTCATTCGGTTCTGCACTTTTTTCAAATTCAATATCAACAGCTTCAGAGTGACTGTTAAATACAGGTACCCTTGCGGCTGTACAGGAAATTGGCAAATCTTTATCGAGATGTAAAATCTTTTTCGTTTCATTTACTACTTTCATTTCTTCCTTTGTATAGCCGTTATCGCAAAATACATCTATTTGCGGTAAAACATTGAATGCGATTTCTTTTTTAAATGCGTTTGGTTCAAATTTTTCGCCGTTTAGAGCTGCTTTTGTGTTATCTTTTAATTCATTTATTGCTTTTAGCCCTGCTCCTGAAACTGCCTGATATGTTGATACAATAAGTCTTTTTATTTTAAATTTTTCGTTAAGTGGTTTTAAAACAAGCATTAATTGTGAAGTTGAACAATTCGGGTTGGCAATTATTCCCTTGTGCAGCCTGATATCATCTTCATTTGCGCCTACAATTACTAAAGGTACATCTTTTTCCATTCTGAATGCAGATGAGTTGTCAATTAAAACTCCTCCCCTTTTTACAATCTCAGGTGCAAATAGTTTGGATGTTGTTCCGCCGGCTGAAGCCAATACAATATTTATTCCGTCAAAACTTCCCGGCTTGGCTTCTTCTACGGTGTATTCTTTACCCTGAAAAGTAATTTTAGAACCGGCACTTTTTGCGCTCGATAAAAATTTTATTGTATTAAATTCAATTTCCAATTCATCAATAATTTTTGTAATTTCTCGTCCGACAACTCCTGTTGCCCCTAAAATTGCTATATTCGGTTTGCGTTCTGTCATATCTTATAACCCTTTCTAATATGTCCTTTTTGATAATACTACAAGAATGAGGTTAATAGCGTATAAAATTAATAAATATTTACTCTAAGTTGTTATTTTTTAAAATTATTTTTGATTTGGTAATATCAGACAATATAATTTGTTTTTTATATCTCATTATGGTAAAATCTGTATGTAAGAGAGGTTTTTATGGCTGAAATTTCAAAATTGCAAAATGATGTTCAATTTATATATAAACAAAATAAAAATACCCCAAGAATGGCGTTGTGTTTAAATTTTTCAATAAATCTGCCCGAAGAAATTCCGGGGATATATACTCTAATGGCGCGATTGTTGCTTCAGGGGACTAAAAAATATGATTCAGAGCAACTAGCAAATGAATTTGAAAAATATGCAATTGATTTTTCAAGTGAATTGTTTCCGAATTACTTACGGGTAAAATTTGTTTGTCTTAATGAAGATTTTTCAAAAGCACTTGAATTAATGGATGATATTTTGAAAAATTCAACATTTGAAGAATTTGAAAAAGAAAAAATCAAACTAATCGGCGAGATTACAGCTGAACTTGATTCTCCAAGAACAGTTGCAATGGATGCATATTACAGTAAGATGTTTGAGGATCATTATTACAGCAATTCTTTGGTTCGTATACTGGATAATATTGAAAAAATATCCAAAGAGAATGTTATAAATGCCTTTAAGTATATTTTAAATAACAGCAAAAAAAGTCTTGCGGTTGTCGGGACTCTTGATAAGAACAAAATTTTTGACCAAATAAACGAATCATTGGGAACTCTGCCTATTTCGACAGCAAGTAATTTTATGATTTCTAAGCCCAAGCTTGATGTTGTGAAAACTGTCGAGAATACAAAAGCGGATTTGAATCAGGCGCATATTATAAAAGGTTGGCTTCTTCCGACGTACGGAGAGCCGGATTATCCTGCTATCGTCTTATTGAATATTATATTGGGTTCATGCGGCTTAAGCTCAAGATTATTTCTCGAATTGCGGGATAAAAAAGGACTTGCTTATGTTGTCAGAAGTTCTTACGAAACATTTAAATATGCAGGGAATTTCATGATTTATATTGCAACGGCTCCGACCAATATTGATACCTGCCTGAGCGGCTTTGATGAAGAAATTCAAAAGATAAAAAACTATCCTGTTTCAGAAGAAGAACTTGAAAATGCAAAGACAAATATTGTCGGGAAATATGAATTCCTTGAAGAAACTAATATTCAGCAGGCATGTTCTTATGCGAAATTCGATGTTTTGGGCTTGGGATATAATTATACTGAAAATATTAAGCAGCAGGTTCAATCGGTATCTGCAGATGATATATTAAAATGTGCTCAAAAATATTTTGCGGATGATAAGTATGTTCTTTCAATTATTAAGCCGGAATAATATTAAATCAAATCTACGTTAACTATATTTATAAGTAGTAGTTGAGAGATTAAAACTTTCTACTTGTTCACTTTTCTTTTTGATTGCGACGCAAAAAGAAAAGTGAGCCGAAAAGAAAAACACGCTTTATCACAGCAATGCCTGTCGGCATCGCCACGCTCTCAATATATTAGTCGAGGGAGTGCGTACGTTTTTGTCCTAACGGACAAAAATCAATCAGGCGCCTAAAACAACGGCGCCTTTGATAAAAACTTACCAAGCGCGCTGCGTAGTTTTAGCAGCGCTAAGAGATTTTTGCCTGAAAAGCAAAAAACATGTTACTGCGTAAGCAGTCATATGTCGCCACAGGCGATATTGTAATCAGCGAAGTTTTCTTTTCTTTGGTTCGTTTCTTTTCTTTTGCCTCGCAAACAAAAGAAAAGAAATGAACATAACATACCTATAAATATAGTTTATGTATATTTTTGTAAACATTATTTTCAAATTAATCAATTTTTACCCTTGAGCTTTCTTTCGATATATGCAAAAGAAAAGAAAGCAGGTAAAAGATGTGTGCTGATTGTGTGTTAGTTCAAAATGAAGAATTTGATGAAAATATTGTAGAGAAATACAATTCTGAATTTCAGCAAAAACGAATTGAAGCTTCAATGATAGACATTGTTGAAAATTTAGAAAAATTATATTTTTATAATTATAGGGCAGTAAGCCACTAAGTTACTAAGCCCCAGGGCTTTTTAGATTATTAATATCAGTATTATTTACTTTATTCCAATTAATGATACTTCCCATTTATTTTAGAAGTTTTTATTTTACAAAAAGTATCTTTGGATTAAAATATTGTTGTAAACTGATAAAATAGGTCGGCTTTGTTACGTCGGCAAAGTTAAATAAGGAGAAAGTTTTATGAAAAAGGTTTTATTAAGTCTTTTTGTAGCAATAGCTGTTGCTATACCTTCTGTGGCTGCTACAACTTACAACGCAGCTTCAAGAGTTCAGGAAGTTGGTCAGAATTTATTAACAAAAAATGGTATTCCTGCTACAAATATTAAATTTATGGTTGTTTCTGATACTCCAAATAATTCAGAATTCATTTCAACAAAAGTTGTGAATGTATCAAGTTTAGAGCTTGCATTTGCGGGAAATGATAATGAAGTTGCGGCTGTTGTTGCAAATGAACTTGGACATATTATTTTTGGCCACAGCTCAAAAAATAAAGTAATGAGTCTGCTTCAATCTACAACTGACACAAACATTAAAACATCAGCAACAGTTCAGACTTTTGCTTCTAACTATCAAACAACAAAAGAAGATAAAGAAGCAGATTTGGTTGCTGTAAATCTGATGGTTGGTGCAGGATATAATCCGCTTGCGGCAATTGTTGTTTATACAAAACAAACAGGTACTTATTGGGATACTATTGTAGGCCGTCCTGCAAACGCAGAAAAAGCTTTGAATATCTATGATTATATTGAGTATGTTTATCCGGCAAAATTGAAAGCCGGTTATGGCTGCAATGAATACAGAACATTTTTGGTTTATGCTCAAAGCGCAGCTGAAACAAGAAATGCTAATAAAAAATTAGCTAAAAAGCATGATAAAACATACAAAAAAGCACAAAAAACAACTGCAGATAAAATTGCAAAATTTAAATTAAGAGGCGGAATCAGCGGCTGGGATGCTGTTTACGGCTTGTTAAATACTGCTCAATAAGAAAATAGTTTATGTAAAACAAATAATAAAAAATTCCTTATTCTTATAAATAGAATAAGGAATTTTTTATAGATAAAACAAATTAATCGAATACGTAGCTAATAATAGCTGCTTCTCTAGCTTGCTTGATAGCTTTTGCAATCATTCTTTGGTGTTTTGCACAGTTACCTGTGATTCTTCTAGGAATGATTTTTCCTGCTTCTGTTAAGTATCTTCTTAATTTAGAAGCATCTTTGTAATCGATTGATTCGATTTTGTCAGCACATAATGAACAATTTTTGTGCTTTTTCTTATCGTCTACTTTTGCCATGTTTTTATTTGCCTTTCTAGCCCTTATTATCTGTTGTTGGACAAGTATGCCCAACCTACCTTTCTTAATTTTTTACATTGGCTTTCGCCTTTATTCCGCCTGTGCAATCAAAGATTGCTTCGTTCGCTTCATTATCATTTCGCTCACAACGGCGGTGGTATTATGTTTCGTGCCCTGCTTGTCTTGCTAATCGCAAGCCAACACCGGCACTTCACATCGGCTTTCGCCTTTAGAACGGAATTTCTCCGTCATCCATCAAAACTTCCGTTTCGGAAGCTCCTGATGGTTCCATATCGCCAAAGCTCAGTATGTCGCCTTCTTCGTGTACTTCTGATGATGACGAACCTCCGCCCATCAATTCGATTGATGATGCTTCAATTTCAAAAACTTTCTTTTCTGTTCCGTCATCAAGTTTGCTTACCCCTGTTTGAAGTCTTCCGCCAACCAAAACTTTTTGATTTTTTGAAAGAGTATCAATTACATCAGAAAGCGCTTGTCTTTTTGATATTACTCTGACTAATGTTTCTTCTCCGCCTTCGCCGATATTCATAACAAAAGAAGATACTGCAACATTATTCTGCGTATATCCTGTTTTTGGTTCTCTGTATACTATGCCTGTTACGGCTGCTTTTGCTAAAGTCATATATACTTCCTTTATCTGTCGGGAATGTTTATTATACAGAAGCTTTTTCTGAAACTTCCATAAACATTGTTCTTAAAATGTTATCATTCAATCTTAATTGTCTTTTAAATTCTGCAACTTTATCAGCAGGTAATGAAAGTATTGTTGTTGCAAAATATCCGTCTCTGAAATTCTGGATATCATAAGCCAATTTTTTTCTTCCTGCTTTATCAACAGATTCAACGCTTCCGCCAAAATCAGTAATTACTGAATTAATTTTTTCAATAATTTTTTCAACTTCTTCAGTATCAAGATTCGGCTTGAATACGCTCATTAATTCGTATTTTCTCATTTTAAATTTCTCCTTTTACTATTTATATTGTGTGTGTTTAAATCTTATCATGAAAAAATTTTTAATCAACTACATTATATTTTTACTTAATTGATTCATTGCACATATCTATGGTATAATCATTTTATGTTAACATTTGCACAGTATTTCAGAAGATCCGCAACATACAAAGTTTTTTCGACTTTAGTCGCTGATTTTGAGGTATTTACTTCTACAATCGGTCAGATTGCTCAGATGGGTATCAGGATGTGTAAACGTATTCTGGTCGACGGGGTTCAGTTTAAAGAATTATCTGCTCAATGTGAAAGATTCGGGATAAGTTCTTTGCCGATTACTCTTTCAATTGTGGGTATGACTTCGATTATTGTTTCTTCTCAGGTTGCAAATGAGATGGTAAAGCAAGGTGGTTCCGGTTTAATCGGGATGTTAATGACCATTTTGACTGTCAGGGAAGTTGGTGTAATTATGTCAGGTTTTGCGATTACATCTATGATTGGTTCTTCTTTGGCATCTGAACTTGCTACAATGCGTGTAACAGAACAGGTAGATGCAATTGATGTTCTTGGAGTTGATTCTGTCGGATATTTATTTACTCCGAGGGTATTGTCAGGAATTTTAATGATGCCTGTTATAGTCATAATAGCTTCCGTATTCGGGATTATTCTTGGCGGTGTTGCATCAAATATATTCTCAGGTCTTTCATACAGAGCATATTTTACATCAGTTTGGCTCGGTTTGTTTATGAAAGATTTGTGGGTTTGTTTAGCCAAAGCCGCTGTTTTTGGCGGAACAATAGCCCTAATCAGTTGTACCTGCGGGTATTTTGCAAAAGGCGGAGCAAAAGGTGTAGGGCTTGCAACAACTAAAGCCGTTGTATGGTCATTTATCTCAATTGTTATTTGGGATATGATTTTTGCAATGTTATTTTTCTTTTAATAAAGGACAAAAAAATGAGTATTGAAGTAAAAAATTTAATAAAAAGTTTTGAAGATAAAGTCGTAATAAATGATATTTCATTTAAGGTTAATGACGGTGAAGTTCTTGCGATTGTCGGGTTCTCCGGTTCAGGTAAAAGTACGGTTTTGAAACTTATTTCAGGGCTTATTCCTTACGATAACGGCGAAATTATTACTTCAGAGGGCGATATTGCAATGGTATTTCAGTATTCTGCTCTTTTTGATTCTCTGAATGTTTTTGAAAATATTTCATTTGCACTGAGAGAAAGAAAAGATTTGAGAAAACTTTATACAGAAGAAGAATTACACGAAATAGTTGCCCAAAAGCTTGAACTTGTCGGCTTGCAGGGAATTGAAAACAAATATCCGTCTGAACTGTCAGGCGGTATGCAAAAACGTGTCAGCTTTGCAAGAGCAATTGTAACAAAGCCGAATACTATTCTTTATGATGAACCGACCGCCGGTTTGGATCCTATGTCATCAACTTTGATTGAAGATTATATTGTAAGTTTGAAGCACGAAATTAATGCTGCATCAATCGTCGTTACTCACCAGATGTCAACGATTACAAGGACTGCTGACAGAGTAATTATGCTTTATGATGGTAAAATTGTATTCGAAGGAACACCTGAAGAATTGCTAAGACAGGATAATCCTTATACAAAACAATTTGTTACTGCCTCACTGGAAGGTCCTATGAAAATGAAAGCATAGAATTATGCCGTACTCCTTAATTTATAAATGCATCCTGAGTTAATTTTATTTCATACAAAGCCCCCGAAGGTATTGAAATATTTTTACCTTTTTGAGTAAGTCCCGTAACAGGGGAAGTGACTGTACATACAGCAGAACCTAGCCAACCCGTTATGGTCGGAATTGGTGATAGAATTGTGCCGACAGGATTCGAGGACATTTTGGTCGAAAGATTTCTTGCTTTTTTGTAGAAATTTATGCCCTGTGTAATTTTGTTATCAACTCCCTGCAAATACTGTCTTGCACCTTTAATATTGTTAAAAAATATATTTTTTGAATTTGCTTTTGTTATCTTTCCTTCAACTGCAATTGTCTTACCGTTTAGAGTCATACTTGTAATTTTTATCTTAATTAAGCCGCCGTTACCTGTAATCTGTCCTCCGTGTGATGCGGATATAACTCCTTTAAATTGTGTGCCGGCAGGAATAACTATGTTTTTATATACCGGTTCGGTTGAAGTAAAGGTTAATAGTGAGTTTACGCCGGACCAGCTTGAAATGCTTGCGTTTGATTTTACAGTGAATTTTGTTCCGGAAGGTATTTTCGTTCCTGTCTTAGGCGTAACAATATTTGATATTGTATTGGAAATTTTTGTAACTGTTGGAGTAGAATTATCAAAAACAGGAGTATTTTTAGGCGGTTTTTTATTTGATATTTGTTTTGTTGCCTGATTATTTTGATTTACTTTCATGTCTTTATTCAGTTTATTGGCATCATATTTTTGCTCAATTTCACTGTTAACTGAAGTGTCTAAATTGTATGAATACACAGGAATACATAAAGAACATAATAATATAACTAATATAAATCTATACATTTTTGATAATTTTACCCTGACACAATATCAATACAAGATAAATTATAAGTGCAAGAGGGGCAAAACTAATCATACCGATAACCGAGATTATAAAAATAAATATATTTATTATAATTGCATTATTTTTTTCGCCTGTGATATCCCAAAGCCGTTTTGCACTTTGTACAAAATATAGATAAAGTAATGGTAATTCAACGATAATAGCAAAAGCAAGCGGAAACCAGATAATTGATTTTAAACCTAAAATGTTACTTGTTGCATATACAAATATAAGAGCAAAGATTAATTGCAGAATTGCTATCAAAATTGTATATTTAAAAAACTCTAATCGTCCTGACGGATTGTTTATTTTTAATAAGTTTTCAAATTGCATTAATTCTCAGAACCTCATTATTTTGCAAGCATTTCGTTAATTGCTTTTGCAGCTTTTTTGCCTGCGCCCATTGCATTAATTGCGTTTGATTCTCCGACAGGAGCAACATCTCCGCCTGCATAGACGCAAGGAATACTGGTTGAGCGAGTATCAGAATCAACTACGATGTAACCTTTTCTGTCTGTTTCTATGTTTAATCCGTCATATTCTGCAGAACGCTGAATAATAGGATTCGGGTCCGTACCGAGAGCAACAATTACCGTATCAACATCTTCAACTACAAATTCTCCCGTTCCGACAGGTCTGCACCTGCCTGATTCATCCGGCTCACCCAAAATCATTTTTTCAAATTTCATTCCGTCAACATATCCGTCTTTTTCTAAAATTTCGACAGGTGCGTGTAAAAATTTAAAAATGATTCCTTCTTCTTTTGCGTGACGAATTTCTTCAAGACGTGCAGGTAGTTCTTTTTCTGTTCTGCGGTACATAATGGAAACTTCTTCAAAACCGACACGGACAGCTGTTCGTGCAGCATCCATTGCAACATTCCCGCCTCCGATTATTGCTGCTTTTTTACCTATACGCAACGGAGTTGGTGAATCACTTCTTCCTGCGCCCATAAGATTTACTCTTGTCAGAAATTCGTTTGCAGAATAAACTCCGTTTAAGTTTTCACCTTTTATATGCATCATTTTAGGGAATCCTGCTCCGGAGCAAATAAATATTGCATCAAATCCGTCATCTTTCAACTGTTTTAGCGTAATTGATTTCCCTACAATCACATTTGTTTTAAATTCTACCCCCATTTTTTTAAGATTATCAATTTCTCTGTCTAAGAATGTTCTTGGTAATCTGAAAGGAGGGATACCGTATCTTAAAACTCCGCCTAATTTGTGTAAAGCTTCAAATACAACAACTTCGTGTCCTGCTTTTCTGAGGTCTGCGGCTGCTGTTATTCCTGCGCAACCTGAGCCGACAACTGCAACTTTTTTACCGCTTGGAATAATATCTGTTTGAGAAGCTTTTGTATTATCTCCGACATATCTTTCCAGCGCTCCGATAGCAACGCTTTCGCCTTTAATCCCCAAAACGCAGTTCCCTTCGCATTGTCTTTCCTGAGGGCAAACTCTGCCGCAAACTGACGGAAGCATACTTGTTTGTCTGATAATATCTCCGGCTTTATTTAAATCATCATTTTTTATTGCCTCTATAAAATCAGGAATCTGAATATTAACAGGGCAGCCCTGAACACATCTTGGATTTTTGCAATGCAGACATCTTGATGCTTCAAGTTTTACCTGCTCAGGAGTTAAATTACTCTCTACCGCATCAAAATTTGAACGACGCGCAATCTTATCCTGCTCTTTTACTCTTTGTCTGTCAACTGCCATATTACTATCCCTTTCTTAATTACTAATATTTTAGTTTAAACCAAAATTATGTGCAAGAGGCAATATCGGGGTTGTTTTTTATAGGAACATGTTGCAAAAGATATTTCTATTTTGCAATATAAAACAGTAAATTTATCAAAAAATCTGCAACAAGCATATAAATTGTTGATAAAATTGCCGCTCTTGTAGTTGAAGTTCCGACTTCTTTGGCTCCACCTTTTGTTTCATAACCTTTTGATGCACAAACAAGTGAAATAAGTCCTCCAAATATGCATGCTTTTAAAAGACTTACATAAATGTCTTTTGTTGACATCCATGCCCAAACAGAATGCCAATATCTTGCGGGATGGAGTCCAATGGTTCCGTTTGCAACTGCCATTCCGCCGGCAATCCCTATAAATTCCGCAATCAAAACAACCATAGGTACTGTAATCGCAGCTCCGATAATTCTTGGAGTAAAATAATATCCGATAGGGTCTATTTTTAATGTTTTTATTGCATCAACCTGTGAAGTTACCTGCATATTTGCAATTTCTGCTGATATTGCTGTTCCTGCTCTTGCTCCGATTGCCAAAGCTACAAAACCCGGGGCAATTTCTCTTATCATAACAATTGCGATTGTTCCGCCAATGTATGCTTCTGCTCCGGTCATCAAAAATTCTTTTGAAACCTGAATGGTAATAACCGCAGCAGCAATAAATGCGATTACAAGTGATATAGGCAAAGAATCATAACTAATGGCTGCTGCTTGTGAGATAACCGTTTTTAGTCTTTGATTTCCGCCAAACAAATACTTTATACAAATTATTAAATTTTGAACACAAACACCTAAAAATCTAATCATTTGAAATAAATATACCACAAAAAAAGTCGTCTGACAAACTGCCAAACGACTTTACCACAAAAAAAGTCGTCTGACAAACTGCCAAACGACTTTTAAAAAACTTATAAAACTATACCAATTCAGGAACTTTTACAGAATTTCTGTTAGCAATTTCAACCAAAGCTGAAATTGTAGCCATCATTGAAAGTTCTGAAGATAATTTATTAACACAAGAACCGCATCCGATAGCACTTGCACCTGCTGCAAAAGCAAACGGTGCAGTTGTAGGATTGATGCCTGTTGCTGTCATTACAGGGGTTTCAACGTTTCTGCAAAGTTCAATTGTATTTGAAATAGTTAATTCTGCTCTGTCCATCAATGCTCTTGCACCTGTCATTTCAGCGTGAGCATGGTAATGTCCTTCAGTCTGAATCAAATCAATACCCATTTCTTCAAGGTGATGAGCAAGTTCAATTTGTTCGGCTGTAGAAATTTCACCGGGGATTGTAACACAGAAAAATACATCACTGTCACCGATTAAAGATTTTGTTTCTTTAACGATGTTTAAAACTTCTTCAGCACTGAATGAACGACCTTCTTTGTATAATGTATCAAAGTTACCTACTTCCAAACCGTCTGCTCCGAGTTCAACCGCTCTTGCAAGTTCTGACGGAACAACAGATGATACAAAAATAGGCATATCCGTCATTGAACGGATTTCTCTGACTATATCTTCTCTTGCACAGATATCAACTGCACTTGCACCTGATTTTTCTGCGGAAGTTACTACTTTTTTAATGTTTTCAATATCAAAATTATCAATCCCTGCGATAATTTTTACTGCTCTTTTTTCTTCTAAATGATGTTTGAATAAATCAATTCTTGACATAATTTTCTCCTTTTATATTTTTATGTTGTGCAAGTATGCCCAACCTACATCTTCTTTCTTTTCAACTCTCAAGGCAATTATACATTATTATTTTAATATTTGCAAGAACACAACCTGTTTAAAACAAAAAGAGAATGGTTTTGTCACAATTAAAAATAATAATTATTTGTAAATTAAATGAGGTAAAATGAAAAAAATTATAATAACAATTGCAATTATGTTTGGCTTTTGTACTCCTGTTTTTGCGCAAAATTATGACAGTGAAGAGCTTATTAATATAAATGTTTATGAAAAAATCTCTCCTGCAATTGTATCAGTTGTGGCACAATTAGCTGACGGGGTTTCAGAGGGTACGGGGTGTATAATTACAACAGACGGACAAATTTTAACCGGCTGGCATGTTGTAGAAGGTGCCAAAACTATTGATATAACAACATCAAACGGTAAAACTTACAAAGCAAAATTGGTTGCAAAAATGCCAGATAAAAAGGATTTGGCAATCATAAAAATTGAAGTAAATGAAGAGCTCCCGACAGTATCATTTGGGGATTCGGAAGAAGTAAAAGTCGGACAAAAAGTTTTGGCAATAGGCAATCCGTTCGGATTTTCCAATACCCTCACTCAGGGTATAATATCAAGAATTGATTATGTAAAAAATCGTTTTCAGACTGATGCTGCAATAAACCCGGGGTGTTCGGGCGGCCCGGTACTAAATTCCACAGGCGAAGTCATAGGTATAAGTCAGTCAATTTATAATCCCGACCATAATATCTCAAATATCGGAATAGGTTTTGCAATTCCCTCAAATGAAGCGGTGAAATTTATTGCTTCTCAAAAGGCATTGAGGCACTAAGATACTGGTGCACTAAGATTTTTACGATAGTGCCTTACTGGCCTAGCGCCATTTTCTTTACAAATTCGCCAATATCAGAGGCATCTTTTGTACCTTCAATAAACTCAAAATCAGGACATTGGGTGTTTAGTTCTTCAATCATATCCGAAACAAGCCCCGGAATTATAATTTTGCGGGTTTTAATTTTATTTTTTATATCAAGCTCAGCTAAAAATTTTGAAACAATTTCCGGGGTGAAAGTCTGAGCGGACCACGCAGTCAAAACACTCATTCCATCCGCAGGAGCAATTATTAAATATGCGGGCACATCAAGATTTTCAAGTTCATTGGCGACCGCAAAATAAGTCAGTGCAAAGTTTGTAGTCATAAAGATTATAGAATTTTCATCAGGATTATTATATTTGTATAAGCCCGAATCAACCTGCAGAGTTCTTTGCGGATCAGTAAAAATATTGTGTCTTAATGTTATGAGTGTTGAAAACAAATCTTCATCAAATTCTTCAAAAATAAGCATGTTAGCGTATTTGCACAAATAAAAGCTTGCTCTTGCGCATTGTGAATAAATATCATCATTTTTCATAACAACGCAAACTGGAGCAAAACAATTTTCATCTTTTTCTAAAATCGCTTTAGTGCGCGTTTCAATAAGATAATTTTTTGTAGTTTCAAAATCCTGTTCTTCAATAATATTTAATCCCAAACTTTGCAATTGTTCAAAATTAACAGAATTAATCTCATTTCCCACATTCCCGTTTTTAAATATAATTAAATCCACACCGAAGGTTTGTCCAACATGAGTGTATTTAAATTCGCAGATTGTTTTAATCTTTTCTTGATAATCCGCTTTTGAACAATCAACTATAACAGCCAATGCTGTCGGATTTATAAATGTTTTTTCGTGCCTGTATAAAACATTTTCGCCGCCGATTTTTAAATCTCCGATTTCAACAGTATTTTGGGGATGTTTTATACTTTGAGAATAATTTTGTTTTAATTCTTCACAAACATAAGGGCATTTGTCTATTTCAATTTGTTGTTTAGCAAGTTTTAGTGAATATATCATGCATGTCTGACAGCCGCACTCCTTGCAATTGGATTGCGGAAGCTTTTTAGCGGCAGGCATATATTTAAAAATCTGTAACCCTGTCATTTCCATACTACAAAAGTCCCCGTATTATACCTATATTATCAGGATTTTGAATCAAAACAATATTCGCACCTGCTGCCAAAGCCCCGGAAACCGCAGTAAGTTCTATCATTTTTGCACGTTTAGTGCTGCCAAGTTTTGCTTCTTTTGTTTTTAAAGATTCAATTCCCGCCTCGCTGATTAATGGCAAATTCAGATATTCATCTTCCTTTTCAAGGCGGATTTTTTCCATTATGCTGTAACCGTATTCATAACCGTAACCCAAGCCGCCAATATCCGTATTCATAATAATTTTATTTTTATCTAACCCCATATCTAAACATAAAATGTTCAATTCCTTAGCCAAATTAATATCAATGGGAGTTTTCAAAACCGCATAATGCCCGCCTTTAATTACAATTGGAATAATGTCTTTATAAGTTTTTTCGGTTACATAAGAAATAATACATTCTCTGTCCAAAATCTTTATAAGTTCAGGGAGTAAAACTCTGTCGATATCATCTTTCCCGCATCCGCAAATCATAAGTGGTTTATCAATTTCAGACAGTTTATTTTTTAAAAGTTTTTTTGATTTTTCAATATCTTCACCAAATTTTATAGCCAAAATATCACAATCAGCATCCGGTAAAGATTGATTGTTAGCATTTATATTTAATGCAATTAATTTTGATTCGTTGTTTATATTAATCATAAATTATGCTCTTGAGTAGGTTGGCGTTGTTATGCCGGCACTTTAGATTTATGAAAAATTACGGCTGTTTTTTACCCGTTCCATAATTTGCGCAAATTCCTGCTCATCAATGGTTTCTTTGTCTAAAAGTTCTTTTGAAATTGCTTCAAGCATATCTCTGTTTTCGTTTAATAATCTTTTAGCAAGTTCATATCTTTCTTCAACAATATTTTTAATTTCTTCGTCTATTTCGTAAGCAATTTGTTCGGAGTAATCTCTCTGATGCCCAAAATCTCTGCCCATAAAGACATTTTCCTGATTTTTACCGTAAGCCATAGGCCCTAACTTATCACTCATACCCCACGCCGTAACCATTTTGCGAGCCATATCGGTTACATTGATCAAGTCCTGAGAAGCGCCTGTTGAAACTTCATTTTTTCCGTAAACAATTTCTTCAGCCGCACGGCCGCCTAACGATACCGCAATTTTTGCTAACAATTTTGCTTTACTTACATGCACACTTTCATCTTTTGGTCTTGTCCATGTTACACCTAAAGCCATTCCGCGCGGTATAATTGAAACTTTATGCAATTCGTTTGCATCAGGCAAAAGCTTGTCTATCAATGCATGCCCTACTTCGTGATATGAAGTTAATTCTTTATCTTTATCGGTTAATACACGACTTTTCTTTTCAACCCCGGCAATTACACGGTCTATTGAAACATCGACATCTTCCATATTGATTTTATCTTTGTTTTTGCGTGCTGCAAGGAGTGCTGATTCGTTTAATAAGTTTTGCAAATCAGCACCGGTAAATCCGGGGGTACGTTTTGCAAGAATTTTTAAATCAACATCACTATCAAGTTTTTTGTTTTTTGCGTGTACTTCCAAAATTTGTTCTCTGCCTTTGACATCAGGAGCATTGATATAAATTTGTCTGTCAAATCTTCCCGGTCTTAAAAGTGCATTATCCAAAATATCGGGTCTGTTTGTAGCCGCAATTACAATAATATTAGTATTTGCATCGAATCCGTCCATTTCAACAAGCAACTGATTCAGGGTTTGTTCTCTTTCATCATGCCCCCCGCCAAGACCTGCACCACGTTGTCGTCCGACAGCATCGATTTCATCAATAAATATAATACAAGGCTGATGTTTTTTTGCCTGTTCAAACAAATCACGAACACGGCTTGCACCTACACCTACAAACATTTCAACGAAATCTGAACCCGAAATTGAAAAGAACGGAACATTTGCTTCTCCTGCAACTGCCTTTGCCATCAATGTTTTACCTGTTCCGGGCGGCCCTACAAGCAAAACACCCTTCGGGATTTTTGCCCCTAATTTCATATATTTTTCACCGTTTTTCAGAAAATCAACGATTTCTTCAAGTTCTTTTTTCTCTTCATCAATTCCTGCAACATCTTTAAATGTTGTTTTGACTTTTGAATCCAAAAGCATTTTTGCTTTGCTTTTGCCAAACGACATTGCCTGAGAACCGCCTGCCTGAATGGCTTTTATCATTAAGCCAAGCGAAATAACCGCAAACAAAACGATTAAAAATGTTCCTATATTACCGACAAGTTGCCCTGATTCCTGTGTTTTTTTGACCGTAACATCAGCTCCGGATTCGTTTAATTTATCCATCAGAGTTTCGTCTCTTGCCGGTATTTGCACTTTGTATTGGTATAATGGCGCTTTATTTGCCATATCAGGAGATAAAAACGGGGAATTTATGTTAATTTCTTCTTCCTGTTTTTTTTCTTGTTTTGGTTGATTTACAGGAACTGCAATAATCATATCGTCATATTTCTCAATTCTTGAAAATTCTTTGTTTTCAAGCATTGAAAGAAATTTTGTATATGATATTTCAGAAGTATTTGTATTAGGACCTGTCACAAAAATTGTGGACATAAATACCACAACAATTATTGCAAGTATTATATATAACCCCGTAGATTGACTTTTATTCATATAAATATAACCTTTCCAAAAATAATCTAAGTATTTACTGTAAAGATTATAACTTAAAAAGATAAAAATGTGAAATAAACAGTTTGAACTTATTCAGATTGTAATTATTTTGTATATAAATCTATGTCTTCGTCAGTAATCATTTCAGTCACTGCGACAAGAATTTTGTGTTCATCAAGTTTAATTCCGCCCAAAATTCCTTTTTGTTCCAAATCAGATAAAAATTTACCGGAATCTTCAACTTCTATAACAAATTCGTTAAAGAAATTTTTGTTTAAAACTTTAATTCCTTTATCTTGTAATTTTTTGGCAAGTTTATGAGCATTCAGTGTTGACAGGTATCCTGCCTGATAAAATCCTTTTTCACCCATCACAGAAAGATAAAGATTCGCGCATAATCCGATTAATGCCTGATTTGAGCATATATTACTTGTTGCTTTTTCACGTTTTATGTGCTGTTCTCTTGTTTGAATCGTGAGGCAAAAAGCTTGTTTACCTTCTTTATCCGTTGTTCTTCCTGCAAGTCGTCCTGGTAATTGGCGCATAAATTTTTCTTTGCATGCAACAAAACCGGCTGTCGGTCCGCCGAAATTCATAGGAATACCAAGTGTCTGAATGTCCCCTACAACTATGTCTGCACCGTATTCACTCGGGGGTTTGAGGATTGAAAGTGTTGAAACATCAGTGCATACTACAAGCAGGCAATCTTCATTCTTTTTCGGTTCAATTATTTCTCCGTAGTAATTCGGAGTTTGTACCAAAACGCATGCGTAATCTTTTGCTTCCTGAGGAATTTCATCAACCCAATCTACTTCTATGTTTTGTGAATATGTATAGGTTTTTATTACTTCTTTGTATTCAGGATTAATCGAGCTTAAGACACAAACTTTGTATTTTTTTGCTATACGGCAAGCCATTAAAATTGCTTCTGCACAAGCTGTTCCGCCGTCATATACTGTTGCATTGGATATATCCATTCCTGTCAGACGGCAAATCATGGTCTGGAATTCGTACATAACCTGTAATGTGCCTTGTGAAATTTCCGGCTGATAAGGGGTGTATGCTGTATTAAATTCAAATCTGCCTGCAACCTGTGCTATGCATGCAGGCACAAATTTATTATATATTCCTCCCCCCATAAAGTTAATGTAATCTGATTTATTTTCTTTGGCGAGTTTTTTTACCTGTCTTTGGGTTTCCATTTCGCTTAAACCGTCAGGCAAATTTAACTCATTCATTCGTATTTCTTGCGGAATTTGTTTAAACAAATCTTCGACATTGTTTACCCCGATTTCGGAGCACATTTCCTTTATTGTTTCTTCGTTATGTACTAAAAAGTTTTTCATATATTAATCCAATTCTGATTTGTATTCATCGTAAGTCATTAAATCATCAAGTTCGCTATCAGCTGCATTTGATTCGATTTTAACAAGCCAGCCGCCCTCGTAGCAATCTTCATTCAATTTTTCGGGAGCATCAATTAATTCTTCGTTAACTTCAACAATTTTACCGCTAATTGGCATATAAATTTCTGAAGCAGCTTTTACGGATTCAATATTTGCAAAAGTTTCTCCTTTTTCAAATTCATCTCCGGCAGATGGTAATTCCAAAAATACAATATCTCCAAGCTGCTCAATTGCGTAATCTGTTAATCCGATTACATAATTATCGTTTTCTTTTACTGCATACTCGTGAGATTTTGTGCAATACATTTCATCTTTGTAACTCATTTATCATACTCCTTT
>CACXAK010000017.1 GCA_902765655.1 uncultured bacterium
ATACGATTTTATGGGGTTCACCGGCAAAAAACATATAATTTTACTGACTGACGGGGGAGAAAATTGTGACCAAAGTCCATGCAAATTTGTCATGGAGTTAATTAAAATCCGACGAGATGTCCAAATTGATGTTATCGCCTTTAACATAAATGACCGCGACGATTTGGAACAATTACAATGTACCGCACATGTAACCAGCGGGAAATTTTATAATGCACAAACCTCCGCTCAATTGTATAACGGCTTTAATAACAGTATTAACCGAACAAAAAATGTTGAAGCAAAAATCATCCTGCCAAATATGAAATAATAAATTTATATTATTTCCAATATACTTTAAAATTTTTTACCTGCTCCAAGGTTTGTTCATATTCACCGTTAAAACAAATACATCTGTCATCAATACAAAGATATGAAGGCAATTTCAAATTAGTTATATCTTTAAAATACTTATCAATATTATTATTAATAACAAATTTCTTGAGGTAAATAAATATAAATCACCAAATTGACTGAGAGCTTCAATAAATTCCTTAGCGCCTTCTTTTATTTCGGGAATAAAATTTTCTTTATATGATTCTTCCCCGTATTTATTCAATACACCATCTAAATCTACTAATATTTTCTTCTTACAATTATTCATTTTGTTCTCTTTTAGACTACATACATTTACTAAATTATAACCGAAAATAAAAATATGACAAATAAGACTACAAAACTAATTCTCTTAGGTGAAAATATAAAACATGCCAGAAAAGCCAAAAAACTTTCACAAAATGCACTTGCAGATTTATTGGATATTTCGAGGGAACATTTAGCCAAAATAGAAACAGCCAAAAGAGCAATTAGTTTGGGATTATTATTTGATTTATGCGAAAAATTAGAAATATCTGAAAAAGATATATTTGATTTTGATAAATAGGTTTAGACTGTTTTAAACATACCTATCGCAAATCTTTCAGTTCATATTTAAGTCCTGATTTTTGGTTAAAATACCCGCTCACATATACTCTAAACAAATTAACTTCGTCAGTAACAGCTGCTTTTATTTCCGGAATAAGTTTGATTTTATCTTCATATTGAGCTGCTGTATGTTCCGGCTTAAATACTACGCGATATATCAAATTAACAGGGATTTTAAATATTTTAATACCCTTTGCTTCTGTTTTATTACGTCTGCCCCAAACCTGTAAAACGCCGGATTCGGTTGCGATGTTATAATTCCCCTCAATGAACATTCCTATGTAGTCATTTTTTGCAAATACTCTGGCATTACGAACCAAATCATTATCCAAAACAAATGTTCCGTAAATATTTGCTATAAAATCTTCCTTAACTGAAAAATCAATATTCGTAATTTTCGAAAGCGTATATTTTATTTTTCGTTTTACTGTTCCGTCTCTTTTCTTTTCTGTTATTGAAAATTCTCTGTCTTCGAGCCGCGGCATATAGCCGTCACTAATCGCAAAAGTAGCTGTTGCTTTTACATCATTTAATTTATTTTTTGTAATTGCATGCAAAGTCGCGTATGCCGTACCTTCAACCTGATTTGGTAAATGGAAGAAATAAGTCAGTACTTCGTTTGAATCTATATCAGATGCGAAAAACTGCATATTTGAAGAATGATCGGCCAGATTGTAAATACCCTTTGCACTTAATAAACCTTTTGCATAGTCAGCTTTTGGAATAACAAAAGTTACAATATCATTTTTCAGTGAGCCCTGTATATTTACATTTCTGACATCAAACTGCTCAGCATAAATTCTGTCAACAACAACTCTTCCCTGCTCAACGGTATACTTAATTTTCTTTTTCGGCTGAACTTTTTTAGGAGCAGATTTACCATCTTTAAATGATTCTGAAATGCCTGATAATTTACCCTTTTTAACAAAAAATTCATTAAGATGTACATCAATACTACGAATTAAAATATCATCAGTTAACTCATTTGATGCCTGAGCAGACATTTTCATCGGAGAAGAATAAAAACTGCCCTCAGCAAGTAAAGAAGTTGTATTCTTATCAATCTTGATATTTGCATTTTTCAAAAACAGAAAATCTTTATGTGAAATATTATAGAAATTTACATCACCCAAAAGATAATCATCCAAGAAATAGAGTTTTAAATTTGCATCAAAAGAACCGTCTTTAACATAATCTCTCATAAAAGATTTTATATAGTTAACGGAAATTTTCCCGTTAGTTTTTATACTGAAATCCGCAAGATTATATCTGCCTTTAATTTTTGCAAAATTCCCATCACCGCTTATTATTTTTTCAGTACCATTTTCTCCGAGAATTGAATAATCCCAGGATTCAATTTTCATAGGATCACCTTTTTTATATGTATGCATTGAAATGATACGATTTTTATCGGTATTATCAAGATTTCCCCATTCACTCATTACATTATTACCCTTTGGAACAGTAAGAGTATAATAAACATTGACTTCTTCATTGTGGGTATGGTATTTTACATCAGCACCGGTTGAGCCGGCAATCTGAACCTGCGGAAAATATCTTTTGGTAATTTTGTTTGTTAACGGAGCACTGACATTACCTTTAACATGTAAATCAGGTGTCATCATTCCAGTTAAGTAAAAATCTGTTTTAACCGGCTCACCGCCAAAAGTTCCTTTTGTATCAGCACTAACCTCTCTGCCCATAAAATCAAATTTTGTTTCAGGCAGAAATACCGCAATATTAAATTTTGAAAAATCTGCGCCTAAATTATGCGTCAGACAGTTTCCGGTCAAACCGTTTTTATTAAACAACAAATCCACATCCATTGTGCCCTGAAAATTTGAAAAATTTTCAAGGAAATTGCGTTTATCCGGATGTCTTAATTTATAAAAATATAAAAAGCTTCTTTCCAACTCCGCTACAGGAAGATTTTTACCCAAAATTTTCATACCGTCTTTATCACCCGAAAAATTAAATTCGGCATTTTTAAATTTGACGGAAAAATCTTTAAACCCAAAATTATCACTATAAACTATTGAACCTCTTTTACCTATAACAATCGGTTCTTTAGAATATGAGCTGTATATTTTGGCAAGTATATTTGTAGTTATTTGTTTTCTGTCTTTTTTTGATTTTATATAATCAACATCAATATATGTCTTATCATTAAACTTAATTTGAGCGGCTTTAATATTTGTTTCAGGGAAAAATGACAAATTAAAAGGTTTTTTATTTTCATTTTTCTGAATTTTAATATATTTTTTCAGTGCGCCTATGTCAGCAAAAATATAATCACTGTCTAATTTTCCGTGCTTTAAGTTAAAAAGATTTGTACTATATTTTAAATTGTCGGCATGAAAAAGATTCTCGGCACCTTTTGGAACAATATAAATACCCTTTACAGAAACATCAAACGACAAATTCGGACGAGTTTTTACCTGAAGATCTTTTATTGAAACAGGAACATTAATTTTTTTTGATAAAAAATCCTCATATTTTGCAACGTTATCATACGATGTTAACACAACCGGTAATGTCCATAAAAAGAAAGCATAGGCACCCAAAACAAGTATTACCGATAAAGCTATAGAAAGTTTTAATAATTCTTTTAAAATTTTCACAAAAACATTCTACCATGCAATATGCTAAATATAAATATGTAATAAAATTAAATTTACACTATTTGTTATCGTAAGAATTGTATGTTGGGCAAGTATGCCCAACCTACGATTCTGCATTATGAATTACTTTGCCTGATTTATCAATCATAGAAAAAGAATATGTATCTTTTACATAATCCGAACGGAAAATGCTTTTTTCTAATCCATTACCACTTTTTTCAACCACTTTACGTTTCAAAAGTGTATTACCATCTTTCCCAACTTTTTCCAAAAACATATGTGTCGTTTGTTTTGCCGAACCTAAACTTTTCATAGCACCAAAATAGTAATTTACATTTTCAGTAAATATTCTTTTAGTAAATAAATACTTTTGCCCATTTTTTACAATTGCCCTTATCAACTGAATCATAATTTTCCCCTTTCGTGTTTTTATGAATATACTTAACTTTAAAAAACGTTTTCCCCTGTACATTTATAAAAACAATTCAGCCGAAAGGATTGCCCCGCCCCGACCCACCATATCATATCATATCATATATGGCATTATAACAGGGTTTAAGCCATTTTAAATTTAGCTTTATATTTCGTTACAAATAAGTTATTTATGAATTATTATTAAGTTTTTGTTCTTTAGATTCTTTGTCTGTTATTATTTTTATTGAGGGTAAGCCCTGTAAATTAACACTTACTTTCCCACTCGCAACGACTGTAAATCGTATCAATACGAATGGTGAAAGGAGGTGATGCAAGATGATATTTGCTACAAGCAAAAAAGCACTATTCATATTATTACTAATAATCATAGTGCTCAAAATCATCTAGAGGGCTTTTAAAGAGGCAGGCGGCAACCTGTCTCGCCCTTTACTTTATTATAAATCATGTTTATATATTTTTCAAGATGTATGATTATTCTTTTACACCGCCCTGCATAATATCATTGATAAAATATTTTTTCCCAAGTATAAATACTCCAATAACAGGCAGAGTACAAATTACCGAACACGCAAGCAAATCACCCCATAATGTAATTTCTCTGAAACTCCCTTTAAATATTGCCAAACCGACAGGCAAAGTGCGCATAGATTCAGTATTTGTAACAATTAACGGCCACATGAAACTATTCCAACTTGACACAAAAGTAAAAATAGCAAGGGTAGAAATAACCGGAATTGTTAACGGTAAGATTACCCTGCAAAACATCTGAAAAATATTACAGCCGTCAATTCGTGCAGATTCTTCCAAATCTTTTGGCAGCCCCAGAAAATATTGCCTCATCATAAATATTCCAAATCCGCCAAATAACCCGGGCACAATCAGCGCCTGATAAGTATTTATCCAGCCAAGCTGACGCATCAGAAAAAACAACGGAATTATATTAACCTGCGGAGGTGCCAGCATAGTTATAAGCACAATCAAAAACAATCCGTCACGAAATTTAAAATTTAATCTTGCAAACGCATACCCAGCAAAAGCACTTATTATAACCTGCCCGACAGTAGTCAAAAGTGCAACAAATAAACTGTTGGCAAAGTATTGCCATAGAGGAATTTTTTCAAAAACACTTTTATAATTTTCGCCCGTTAAAGGAGAATAAAACAGTTTTCCGCCCTGATTGAAAATTTCGCCGTTCGGAACAAAAGATAAATTCAGCATGGCAAAAAACGGATAAAGCATACTAAATGCAATTAGAATGAGTATGAAATATCCTAAAAATTTCCGCCAATTGAACATGCGTTAATTATAGCACAGATTTACAATATTTACCCTTCTACCTTTGGGAGAGGGTAGAATTTCAATGCGAGGTACGAGCATTAGAAATTCGGGTGAGGGTTAGTCATTTATCGCTTTAATAATTTTTAGTGCAAGTTCTTTTTGTTCAGGGGTAAGTTGCGATAAATAATTTGAAATTGCCGACTCATTTTCTTTACTTGTAATAACAGGGTCTTCCCCAAAATTAAACAAATACATCAACGGAACATGGAGCATTTGAGATAATTTGAATAATACTTTTGAAGACGGAAAACTGTAACCCGTTTCTGTACCTGATATTGTTTGAGAAGAACAGTCACAAAGTTCAGCCAATTTTTCCTGAGTATATCCTAACCTCATACGGTACTTTTTTACATTTTCCCCAAATTTTTTCATTATTTCTTTATCATTACAAATCATGTTTAGAGTTTATACGATATTTTCGTACTTTCCAACCGATTATATTTGTAGTCTATACGACTATGATTGTAACAACATGTAACAATTTTTAATAATTTTGGCATTTTTACCATAATAAGTGCTTTTATATATTCAAGTGATAAGTGATGTTGCAACACAAATTACGAGAGGTATTACACATTAAGATAAGGAGTTAAAATTATGGGTGAACCGATTAGTACACAAAAACTTGGCGGAGTTACTTACAACGCAAATCAATTTGTAGGACGAGAACTTGCAAATGGTAAATATGAATTGAAAGCAAAAAATGGCGGAGAAAGATTAATTTTTAGTAAACAAAGACCATCAGCCAGACAAGCTGCTGAGGGAGAAAAAGCCGATTATTATGAATATGAAGACGGAACTACAGGAGAAAAGAGTTATAAAGATATTGATGCTCATATAGATGATAACGGTAATTTTGTTGGTTATAAATCTTTAAAAGGCATCCCGATGAAAAATAATAATCCACGGATTGAGATGTCTACAAAAGAAGGTTGGATTGTAGATGAAAACAGTTTTACAATTGCTGATATGATGGGAGCAAAATTCAGTTCGTCAAAGGATACTATAGCACATGTAAAACTTGAAAATTGCGAATCTACAACAGTTGATTTGGCAGCAAATCGCAGCAGATGGTATGGAGATAATGCAAAAATTGAAGGTGGTCAAGGTAACAGAGTAATTCTTGATGATGAAGATAGCGCAAAAATTAACAACAAACCAGTAAAAGGCGAAGGAATCGCAGACCAAAAAGACTATGAATAAAATAAATTTTTTAATCGGACAGGATAAAAGCCTGTCCGATTTAATATGTTTAACCCTCACCCGTTTTTCTAATGCTCATACTTCGCATTGAAAAACTTCCCTCTCCCAAAGGTAGAGGGGTTAAAGTTTTGTATATTCTTGCAATATGTATCCCAAAACACCGTTTATATTTTTTGAAATATCATTATTAAAAATTCTAACTACTTTATACCCTGATTTAACCAAATATTCAGTTCTTTTTTTATCATATTCAACATTTTCATTTTCAAGATGTTGAGAGCCATCTAATTCAATAATCAATTTTTTATCCATACATACAAAATCAGCAATATATTTCCCAATAGGAACTTGCCGTCTGAATTTTATGTTATTCAGAGTGCGATTTCTCAAATAATGCCACAAAATACTTTCAGTATCTGTTTGATTTTGTCTTAGTTCTTTGGCATTTACATTTGCAATTTTTGTATAATGTCTATTCATAAAATAATTATATCATACCCCTCTACCTTTGGGAGAGGGTAGAAAATCAAGTTGAGTTTACGAAACTTAGATTTTCGGGTGAAGGTTATTTTATAGAATTTACTGCATTAACAACTTTTTCAATTGCATTTTGCGGAGTCATTGAAAGTTTTTCACCGTTTGAGCGTTCAACAAATTCAACATTCCCTTCTGATATAGTTTTACCAACAGTAATTCTATACGGAAATCCGATTAAATCCGCATCTTTGAATTTAACTCCGGGACGTTCGTTTCTGTCATCTAATACTGCTTCGACACCTGCATTTAAAAGTTGTTCGTAAATTTCATTTGCAACCTTCATTTGCTGCTCATCTTGGGTACTTACAGGGACAACAACGACATGGTAAGGCGCAATCGCTAAAGGCCATTTGATACCCCATTCATCATGATGTGCTTCAACCGCAGCAGCAGCCGTTCTTGTAACACCGATTCCGTAACAACCCATAATATATGGCTGCGTTTTACCATTCGCATCAAGATAAACCGCATTCATCGGTGCAGAATATTTTGTACCTAATTGGAAAATATTACCGACTTCTATCCCTCTTGTAACTTTTAACGGTTTTCCGCATTGAGGACAAAAATCACCTGCTTCAACAAGTCGTAAATCTTCAACCTGAGAAGGAAATTCAACATCAACACCCCAATTTGCACCAACCAAGTGCTTATCAGTTTGGTTTATTCCGATCACAAAGTTCTTTAATTCAGCAACTGTTTTGTCAGCAATTATTTTAACTTCATATTCACCGTATTTTTTAACACCATTCGGCCCAATGAATCCTGCAACCGCATCGAAACCGTTTTCTTTCATCATTTCTTCAATTTCACCTGATGTTGCAATTCTGATATCAAGACCACCTACTGCATTCATTAATTTTGTTTCTTCAACTGCTTTATCCCCTCTAATAAGGGCAATTACAGGAGCTTTATCAACGATATACACAAGTGACTTGCAAATGACGGTCTGAGGACAATTTAAAAATTTGCTCAAATCTTCAATAGAACCAACATTCGGAGTATCAATAATTTTCGTTTCGCTAAATCCGCCATCAGTAACCGCATCAGCTAAGTTTGAAATTGCGTGGTTGGAATTTGCACTATAATCGCAATCATCGCAATAGAATACATCATTTTCACCCGCATCAGTATCGGTTATGACCATAAATTCGTGCGAAACACTTCCGCCTATTGCACCGGAATCAGACTGAACGGCTTTTGTATCAAGCCCGCATCTTTTAAATATATTCGTGTATGCCTGCCACATATTTTGATATTCTCTTTCCAAATCTTCCTGCGAAGTTGAGAAAGAATAAGCATCTTTCATAATGAACTCACGGCCTCTAAGAAGTCCGAAACGAGGGCGGCGTTCATCTCTGAATTTAGACTGAATCTGATATAAATTTACAGGTAATTGTTTGTAGGATTTTAGAACATCCCTTGCAACAGAAGTAATAATTTCTTCGTGCGTAGGTCCAAGACACATTTCTCTGCCGTGACGGTCTTTTAGGCGCATAAGTTCACCACCGTATGCGTTCCATCTGCCTGATTCTTCCCATAATTCTTTCGGCTGAACAAACGGCATCAAAAGTTCCTGTGCTCCGGCTTTATCCATTTCATCGCGGATAATATTTTCGACTTTTTTCAAAACTCTCCACATCAGGGGCAAAAATGTATAAACACCGCTTGTAAGCTTTTTAATATAACCTGCTCTTGCAAGCATTTTATGTGAAACAACTTCTGCATCAGACGGGAATTCTCTCATTGTCTGAACAAACATATTTGACATTTTCATAATTAAAATCCTCTTATTATTTTTGAATAAGCGCGACTTTGGTCTGACTTATTTAAAACCGGCGGTAACGGGAATTGAACCCGTGTTTGCAGAATGAGAATCTGCCGTCCTGACCACTAGACGATACCGCTGTGTGCTTATTCATTATAAGTCAAAAAATATTTAATTCAACACAATAATTATTGATTTTTACCGGGTTATAAATTATAATTATTAAAAGAGGTATTCAAATGAAAAAGTTTTTTATTTTTTTATTAATAATTTTTACAGGATTATTTTTCAGTAATACAGCATCAAATGCTGTTGGTAATTACGGACCAAATTGGAATAAACCTGTAATTAAAGTTTATATTCCTGAAGACAGTTATCAAGGAATGATGCAAAGAGCTTTTCAAAAATGGTCTGACCTGAGCAACGGGAAAATAAAATTTGAATATCTTGATGAATCGCCGGCAGATATAGAAGTAGAATTTGTTGACAAGACTGACGGCACAGATGGAGACATCGGTTCTTATACCCTAACTGTTATGGGCGGGAATATACAAAAAGCAACCATTAAAATCGCACCGAACCCAACAAAGAATTCAAATAATTTAATTTATACAGTTATGTTACATGAAGTCGGTCACGCTTTAGGTTTGCAGGATACTCCCAGAAAACTCAGTATTATGACTACACCTGTTTCAGAAACTCAGGACATTGAAAAGACGGACATATTAAGATTATTCCACTTGAACAAATGGTCGTATATTGAAAAAAACAACAATATTCCTAACGTTGCCAATTAAGTCCGTATAAAGCAAATAGCGTTTTGACATCATTATCCTGAATGTCCTGCTGAATTGCTATGCCTAAATTTGTACTTGCGAACATTATATCGTTATGATTTTTTGAATGTTCCAGCCCAAGACTGTGGCCTATTTCATGACGCATAACCGCATAAACCTGAGTATTACTTAATAATAAACCTTTAGGGCGCCTTTTTGCTATATAAATTTTTGAATGCATTTTACCGTTTTGAATATAATTTTGAGCACAACCCATTGCCTCTATATTTCCGCAATACCCTTCAAGATTTTTTTCAATAAATACGACATCTATATCGGAATCCTCAGGAGAATTTGCTCCATGAAATGCAAACTGATTTTTTGTTTTTGCCTGCCATTCATTAAATGCTCTAATCATCATAGATGTTTTATCATCCCCCTGCGGGACATAAACTGATATATTCTGAGGATTTTCCCAACACCAATTATCGTGAGCGAAAACATTTAAACCCACAAAAATTATAAATAAACTCAAAAATATTTTTTTCATATTATTTTATTCCATATAAATCGTAAAGGGCCTTAACATCTTCAGGAAGAATCTCCTGTTTTTCTGCCATTTCTGAATTTGTGCCTGCATACATCAAGCTGTTTGGATCCTCTGAATGATTAAGTCCTAATGCGTGACCTATTTCGTGGAGCATAATAGTATAAACCTGATTTTTTGTCATCGGTTTTCCGTTCATATCATAAATTGATATATATATTTTCACCCCGAGAATTCTTTTATTTCCGTACAATGTCTTTGCCGGGACATAAGTTGTACAACCCAGAGCATCACCATTTTTGCAAATTTCACCCATGCCGGATTGAATAAATATTACTACCATATTTGCAGTACTTTTTGTATCTACAAATTCGAAAGAAAATTTTCCGTCCGTATGTCTTTGCCAATCCATAAATGCGTGCTTCATAGTAGTTCCAAGCATATCTTTAGGCGGTATATAAACTTTTAATCCCTGAGTTTTAATCAAAAGCGGTTTTGCATTCGGATCTGCCGGAGTTGGTGGCAATATTGAATGTGCGCTTGGTAAATTCAAAAACAAAATAAATAAAATTCCAAAAATAACCGTAAATATCTTTTTCATATTAATATTATTTACTTTTTTCAAAAAAATATAAGATTATTAAGCATTTCCTTATAAAAAATTTACATAATTTTAGTTGAAAATTTAAAACCAATTAACCTATAATAAATTTTGACAGGGGATTTGATGAATAAAGAGCTTTCTACAATAACAGAGAATAAACCGACACATAAAAAATATGTGCTTAAGAAACGTGAAGTTACAAATAAAAATTATAAGGTTAACTATGCGCAAGATTTAAACGAAAAACAACTTGAAGCAGTTATGTCTAACGAAGGGGCATTACTTGTAATTGCTGGTGCCGGCTCAGGAAAAACAAAAACACTGACATATCGTGTTGCAAGATTAATTGAAGATGGTACTCCTCCAAATAATATTCTGCTTTTAACTTTTACTAAGAAAGCAGCTCATGAAATGCTTTCGCGAGCATCTTTAGTTCTGGATGAAAGATGTGAAAAAGTTGCGGGCGGTACTTTTCACTCGTTTGCAAATGTAATTCTGCGTAAATACGCTTCTGCTCTGAAATTGAAAAATAATTTTACAATTATGGACAGAAGCGACTGTGAAGATGTAATAAATCACATTGTTAGTCAAATGTTTCCTAAAAAAGAAAAAAGATTTCCGAAAAAATCGACTCTGCTTGATATGTATTCAAAAAGTATCAATAAAGTTACACCGGCCAAAAAAATTATTGAAAATGAATTCCCTCAATTTGAACACTGCATTGACAAGATTATTGAAGTACATAAGAATTATGTTGCTTATAAGCGAGAAAATTCAATACTCGACTATGATGATTTGCTGGTATATTTAAAAATTTTGCTTGAAAATAATGAATCTCTAAGACAAAAAATTTCAGGGGAATACAAATATATAATGGTCGATGAATATCAGGATACAAATACACTTCAGGCAGATGTTGTAAAACTTCTTGCTTCAGTTCACGGAAATATTATGGCTGTTGGAGATGATGCTCAAAGCATTTATTCATTCAGAGGAGCAAATTACAAAAATATATTTGATTTCCCTAAATTATTTAAAAATACAAAAATTATTAAACTTGAACAAAATTACCGCAGTACACAAAATATACTAAAACTTACAAATACAATAATCGGTAAGGCAAAAGAAAAATATGACAAAGAACTGTATTAAAAAATAGAATCACCCGTAAAACCGGCTTTGATTTGCGCAAAAAATACACAGATGGAAGCAGATTTTATCTGCCAAAGAATTTTAGAACTTTTAGACGAAGATGTTCCTCTGTCAGATATCTGCGTACTTGCCCGCAATGCAAGAATGTCATATTCTCTTGAAATTGAACTTTCGAAACGATCCATTCCATATCGTAAATTCGGCGGCCCGAAATTTATGGAAACCGCACATATAAAAGATGTTATTTCACACCTA